>JANLST010000421.1:0-6072 GCA_031362505.1 Sphingomonadales bacterium | reverse complement strand
CGGCAAGCTTTGGGTTCGGCGTGCTGCTCAACTTCGGAGTTGGAAACTTTGCCCCTACCCTGGCCTTGCTCAGCCTGATGGGCCTCGATCCGCGCTACTGCTTTCCGATCATGGCCGGTAGCAGTGGCTTGGCTGGCATCGCCGTTGCCAGCCGTCATGTGATGGCCGCGAAGATCGACCTGCGGATCGCGCTGGGCATAGCGATTGGGGGCATACCCGCCGTCCTGGTCGCGGCCTTTCTGGTCAAGTCGATGCCGGTCGAAACGCTGCGCTGGCTGGTGACGGTGGTCGTCCTCTACACCGCGGTGGTCATGCTGCGCTCTGCGGCAGCGGAACGGCGGATTGAAGGGCCGACAAAACCTGGCTTAGTCGGCACTGAGACGAAAGTCGGTCTGTGACAGTAGATCCACTGAGGTTCAATCAAGGTGCGAATTACGGTGACAGTTTAATTTACCACCAAACTCACTTGCATCACTATATGCCTGCCCCCCGGCGTGTGAGAATTTAAGGCAAAATCTAACCGAAACTCCCCGCTTCGCCCTCCTCCGGGGCAAAGCGGATCAGGCGGCTGGTCAATACCGCCGCCTGCCGGTTGATCACGGCAATCCGGTAGTCCGGATCGGTCACCATTTCCATGAACGCTGCTGCATCCGGATAACGGGCAATGAAGGCCAGATCCCATTGCTTGTCCTCCGGGCCAATGACCATTGCCTCCATCCGGCCGCGCCACACCACCGAACCGCCGACGCGCGTGAACACCGCGCCACTCGTCCGCCCATATTCGGCATAGGCCTCGCGCCCGCTCAACCCCTTGCCCGCATTGGCGTGACCCTCGGGATAGGCCGCCTGATCGCGAAAGCGCAGCAGATTGAGCATGTGGATCGGCGTGTCGCGCGGGAGCGCCTTGAATGCGTCGAAATTCTCGCGCGACGGATCGACGAAACGGTCTTCAACCATGTCAGGCCTCCAGCTTGAAATCCTTGAACTGTGCCCGAAGCGCGGTCTTCTGGATCTTTCCAGTGCCGGTGTGCGGCAGTTCATCGACGAAGAGAACCGCGTCGGGCATCCACCATTTGGCGATCTTGTCCTTGAGAAAGCCCTTCACATCGGACTCTTCGATCTCGGCACCCGGTTTGCGCACGACAATCAGCACCGGGCGCTCATCCCATTTGGGGTGCGCAATGCCGATTGCTCCCGCCTCCGCCACGCCGGGGCAGCCGACCGCGATGTTCTCGAGCTAGACCGAACTGATCCATTCGCCGCCCGACTTGATGACGTCCTTCGCCCGATCGGTGATCTGCATCGTCCCGTCAGGATGGAGCACCGAAACATCGCCGGTATCGAACCATTCGCCATCCTCAGTCGCATCGGCGTCAGCCTTGAAATAGCGCTTGATCACCCAGGGGCCGCGGATCTGGAGCCGCCCCGATGTCTGCCCGTCGCGCGGCGCGACATTCCCGTCCTCATCCACGACGCGCAGCTCAACACCGAACGGCACCCTCCCCTGCTTGCACACCACGTCGACACGGCCCTCGAACGAAAGATCGTCCCAATTGGCGGTCGGCGCGCCCATTGTCCCGATGGGCGACGTCTCGGTCATCCCCCAGGCATGCGAGACGCGAACCCCCATCCCCATCAGCCGTTCGATCATCGCGCGCGGTGCCGCCGAACCTCCGATCGTGACAAGCTTCAACTTGCCAAGGCCGGCGCCGCTCGCATCGAGATGCTGGAACATGGCGAGCCACACCGTCGGCACGCCGGCCGAATGGGTCACGCCTTCCTCGATCATCAGCGCATGAAGGATGGGCGCCTCATTGGTCACGCTGAAGACGAACTTCACGCCCGCAGCGGCCCCGGCAAAAGGCAGGCCCCAGCTTGCCGCATGAAACATCGGGACGATCGGCAGAAGGACCGATGTCGCGGAAAGCTCGAACACGCTCGGCGCCATTTCCGCCATCGCGTGCAACATCGTCGAACGATGCTGGTAGAGCACGCCCTTGGGATTTCCGGTCGTGCCGCTGGTGTAGCAGAGCATGCATGGATCACGTTCATCGCCAGTATACCATTCGAAATTCCCGTCCTGAGCCGCAACAAAGGCCGGGTATCCAGCCGGATCGTCAAACAGGATGAAATGTTTGACCGAGGTCAGATGCGGCTTGAGCCGGTCAACCGTCGCCTGGAACTGTGCATCATAGAGAAGCACCTGATCTTCGGCGTGATTCATGATGTAGATCAGGTCTTCATCGAACAGCCGCGTGTTGATCGTGTGGATAACACCGCCAAACCCGATCGCGCCATACCAGGTCGCGAGGTGCCGGTGATGGTTCATCGCCAGCGTCGCGACCCGGTCCCCCGGCTTCAGCCCCATCGCGGCAAAGCCCTGTGCCAGCCGCCGCGCATCACGGGCCACGCCTGCCCAGTTGCTGCGCTCGATCGTTCCATCGGCCCAGCGCGTAATGATTTCCCGCGTGCCGCATTCGCGCGCGGCGTGATCGATCAGGTGCGTGACCCGCAAAGACCAATCCTGCATTCCTCCAAGCATTGCGATTCCTGTCCTGTCGATTCTGTTTGAAAATATATTAGCGAGTGACGCTTCGGATGCAAAAGCGCTAAAGTCCAGCATCTGTCTCGACAGCGGGATTGAGACCAGTGGCATCGGTCGTCTCGAACATCAGCCTTATCAATCGGCGTTCCGCTTCGCTCAGATAGGGATTCCAGACATCGAAGATCAGCACGGCACGCATTTCGTCGCTGTCGTTCCAGGCTTCGTGATCAATCGTATCATCGAAGGCAAAGGCCTCTCCCTCGCGCCAGGTGCGCGTTTCCCCGCCCACCCGGAAGCGGCATCTGTCGGGCACAATCAGAGGCAGATGGATGATCGTCCGGATATTGGTCACACCGGTATGCGGAGGAATATGGGTGCGCGGCCGGAGCACCGAGAAAAAGGCAGTCGGCGCTCGGCCCGGAATGTCGGATTGCGGCACCCGCTCGAGCGCAGCAACCGTGCCCGGACATCGAACACAGGCCTCCTCGTTGCGCACGCCATATTCCCACAGGAACAACGCGCTCCAGTCCAGCGATTGGTCAAGCGGAGTCCATTTGTTTTGGGGCGTTCCCGAATCCTGCGAAACATAGGGCCGAAACCCTTGGTTCCCCATTTGCGCGAGCGCACGCACTTCCGCTCGGATTACATCTGTCTGTTCTTCAAGTTCGGCCATCCACGGAAAAAAATCGCGGGCAAAAAACTCGTCAGCCGGGAGGAAGGGAAAATGCACGCCGTGGCATTCGTTGGCGTAGATGCGCCTCTTGCCCAACATCGTGTCGACACACGCATCGAAACGACGCAGCTCCGCGCCCGACAAGCCATCGCGCGCGCCGGCCAGCCCAATGTCGAGCGCGACAGAGAGTTCGCCCCGATGCTGATCGAGATAGGCTTGGCCATGCTTGACCGCCTCGAGAACTCCGGGCGGCAATTCGCCGGCCTGCGCGCCGAGCAGGACAACCCCCTGCCACGCCTGCGCGGCATTCGCTCGCTCGTTCAGACGTTCATGCAATTCGGCCTTGCGCAACAGGGCCATGAAATGACGTTGATCAATGGCAAGAGCGGCCTCAAGGCTCGCGCGTTCGCCCGCATCATTGCCCTGCAATCGTTGCGCCTTTGCAACATTGATCCATAGCGCAGGCTCGCGCGGATCGGCCTTTGCAGCGCGGGCAAACAGATTTTCTGCTCGCGGGAAATCGCCGGTCTCGAGTGCGATCATGCCCAGAGAATTGGCCGCTTTTGGATTGCCCGGCTCCTGGCCGAGTATCGCCTCGAATGCGCGCGTTGCGCCTTTGACATCGCCGCGCCGCTGCGCGGCCAGCGCGACCTCAAACATCTTGGTCAGTTGTGGACTGGACACGCTGTTTTCCTCTCAACCCCAAATTCTCGTCGCATTTTCATTTCGGCGACGCAAGCAACTCTGCAACCTGCTCGCGATACTGCCACCATGCGAAACCCGGAATGACGGTTGACCCGACACGGGTCAGGAGCGAAGAAACAATCGGGGCTGGAGCTTTGCTTTGAGCATCCCCAAGCACGAGGTGAAAGAGCGGTGATGCATTCTGCCGAACAAGAACGAAACTTGTCACGCACGGCAGAAATTTGCATGGCCAACGGACGCATGGATGAGGCCATCGCTGCTTACCAGAAATTAGTTTCACTCAATCCAAACCTTGCCGATGCGTGGTATAACCTGGCCTATCTTCACAGATGTCGGAGGCATTTTGAACCCGCCATCACTGCTTATCGCATGGCACTCACATGTCACATCGCACGACCGGAAGAGGTCCACCTGAATCTCGCGGTCATCCTGTCGGAGCATCTGAACCGGGTGGACGAAGCAGAGGTGGAATTGCAAGCCGCGCTTCGGTTGAACCCCAATTTTGTTCCCGCTTTGCTCAATCTGGGCAATCTGCAGGAGGACGTCGGCCAATCGCAACAGGCAAGATCATCTTACCGAAAAGTGCTTGAGATTGACCCGGAAATCGGTCGGGCGACCGGGCGGTTGGCGATGATCGACATCTTTGAGGGCAAGGCCGGCGATGCGGTTCCGGTGCTGAAAGCGGCGCTGGATGCCGGGCCTCCCACGCCAGATGATCAGGCCGAAATCGGATTTGCCCTCGGCCACGCACTCGACGCGCTCGGCGAGTATGATGATGCGTTCGCGGCCTTGGTCGCGGCAAACAACACAATGCGTCAGGCCACACCGCCGGGCTATCGGTATGATCCGGAAGCCCATCAGAGGCTGGTCGACGACCTGATCAGGATTTTTCCCGCCCGCACGCCCGGCGACGCGAATTCATCCTCTGGCGTGCCTATATTCATATGCGGGATGTTTCGTTCGGGCTCGACCCTTGCGGAAGCCATCCTCGCCTCGCACAGCCGGGTCACGGCAGGGGGTGAGTTCGAGTTCCTGCCCGCCCTCGTCGCAGAAAGGCTCCAACCCTATCCGCAGACGCTCATTTCACCCGAACCCGATTTCCTTGCCGGATTGCGCGCCACCTATCTGGACGAACTGGCTGCAATCCACCCGCACTATGACCTGATCACGGATAAGAGACCGGACAATTTTCTGCATATCGGGTTGATCAAGACACTGTTTCCATCGGCCAGGATAATTCACACCTTTCGCAACCCTCTCGACAATATTCTCTCGATATTCTTCGGCAATTTCGATCAGAGCGTCAGCTATTCCAATGATCTTGACAATATCCGCCATTGGTACGGCCAGTATCTGCGGCTGATGGCCCATTGGCGAACCCTGTACGGCGATGACATGTTCGAGCTCGATTATGACCAGCTTGTCTCCAGCCCGGAAGCGACCATCCGGCCGCTGGTCGCATTTTGTGGACTCGAATGGGAAGACGCCTGCCTGAATCGCAAATCCACTCAGGATACGGTACGAACCCTGAGTTCATGGCAGGTGCGGCAGCCATTGCATTCCCGATCATCGGGACGCTGGAGGAATTACGCTGCACTGCTGAATGAACTGAGCCCATCGATGGATTTGTCATGACTTCGCCAGCAACACTGATCTCCAATACCGTGCGCGATCCTTCGTGGCTGGCCCACCGCTATGAACCGGACAATGACGCCATCCATTTCATCGCGGCACCGCGTGAACTGCGGCGATCCGTCCCCTTCCTGACCGATGAATATCTCAAGACTGCCGACACCGCACGCCCGATTGCCCGGGCCGACGCGCTCACCCTTGGCGCAAACCGGAACCCGGTCCATTTCATCTACCACTCGGCCTATTGCTGCTCGACCCTGCTGGCCCGCGCGTTCGATTTGCCAGGGGTCTCTTCATCACTGAAAGAGCCGCAGATCCTCAACGACATGGTCGGCTGGCGCCAGCGCGGCGGCGATCCCAAACGCATCGGCCCGGTGCTCGATTCCTCGCTCCAGATGCTGGCGCGCCCGTTCGAGCCTGGCGAAGCGACGATCATCAAGCCGTCCAACATCCTGAACGGCCTTGCCGAACCGATGCTGACGATGCGTCCCGAGGCGGGCTGCGTGATCCTGTATGC
>JANLST010000385.1:0-6104 GCA_031362505.1 Sphingomonadales bacterium | reverse complement strand
GGCCTTGCAGAGACGCGCAGCGCGTTCGGCATCGTCGGCCAAGCTCCCCTCGCCCCCTTCAGGGGGAGAGGGGCTGGGGGAGAGGGGGGAGTCTAGACGGGCGCCATGTCCCCCCGCTCCCTGCGCCGCTGCGCGCCGCTGTCCCTCTCCCCCTGAAGGGGGCGAGGGATGGACGACGCCACTTTCCACCAGCCAGCGCGCAAGCTTGGCAACGCGCTCGACCTTGTCGGCGACTGTCCCCAGCTTTTCGTGGAAGACGATGTCCTTGAGCTTTTCTGCCTGCTTCTCCAGCGGAACCTTCAAATCCTGATCCCAGAAGAATTTGGCATCGCTCAACCGCGCCGCCAGCACTTTCTCATTCCCCGCAACGATCGCCGCGCCGCCGTCATTCGCGGTGATGTTGGCCGTGCACACGAACGCATTGGCGAGCTTCCCTGCCGCGTCGCGACAGATGAAATATTTCTGGTTCACCCGCGCAGTCAGTTGGATGACTTCCTCCGGCACAGCCAGAAACGCCGAGTCGAAGCGGCCAAGCATTGGCACCGGCCATTCGGTCAGGCCCGCATTTTCGATCACCAATCCTTCGTCGGGAACCAGCACCAACCCGGCTTCGGTTGCCACCTTTTCGGCGCCCGCGCGGATGATCGCGCGGCGTTCCTCCTGATCGACGAGCACATGGCAGGCGTTGAGTTTGGCCGCATAGTCGGCGGCGTTGCCGATGGTGACTTCGCCCGAATGATGGAAGCGATGGCCGACCGTCGCGGATCCGCTCTGGATGCCATCAATCTCGCACGGCACGACATCATCGCCGAGCAGCGCCACAATGCCCTGCAACGGGCGCACCCAGCGCAGGCTTTCGGTCGAGGAGGAAGCGTCGCCCCAGCGCATCGATTTCGGCCAGGGGAAGGCACGAATGATTGCCGGGATAGCTTCTGCAAGCACGTCAGCCGTCTGGCGCCCCGGCTTCGCGATAACCGCAAACCACGTACCGTCCCGGTCCTCAAGCTGGTCCTGCGTCAAGCCGGTCTTGCGGAGGAACCCTTCCAGCGCCTGCGGCGGTGCCGAAGTTTTCGGCCCCTTTAGTTCTTCACTGACGGCGCTTGTTTCGAGCGGCAGGTCCCGGGCGATCAGCGCGAGACGGCGCGGTGTGGTATAGGTGACGATCCCGGATGCCTGCAGACCGGCCTTGGCCATCTCCTCGCCGAATAGTCGCGCAAGATCTTCACGCGCCTTGTCCTGCATCCGCGCCGGGATTTCCTCGGATCGGAGCTCGAGCAGGAAATCGCTCACGCCGTCCACCCGTTCTTGTCCATCCAAGCCTGGCAACTGCCCTTAGCGAGATCGCGGACTCGGCCCATATAGCTGGCACGTTCCTGCACCGAGATCACGCCGCGCGCCTGGAGCAGGTTGAACAAGTGGCTCGCCTCGATCGCCTGGTCATAGGCGGCGAGCGGGATGTTCGCTTCGATGCAGCGCTGGCATTCGGCTTCCGCCTTGGCGAAGCCATCAAACAGGCTGGACGTGTCCGCGACCTCGAAATTATATTTGCTGAATTCCACCTCATTCTTGTGGAACACATCGCGATAGGTGACGCCTGCATCGTTGAAGGCGAGATCGTAAACGCTGTCCTTGCCCTGGATATACATGGCGAGCCGTTCGAGCCCATAGGTCAGTTCGCCCGCGACCGGCTTGCAATCGAACCCGCCCATTTGCTGGAAATAGGTGAACTGGGTCACTTCCATCCCGTCGCACCACACTTCCCAGCCCAGACCCCAGGCGCCGAGCGTCGGGCTTTCCCAATCATCCTCGACAAAGCGGATGTCATGCTTGAGCGGATCAATGCCGATCGCATCGAGCGAACCGAGGTAAAGTTCCTGCAGATTGGCCGGGCTGGGCTTCATGATGACCTGATACTGGTAATAATGCTGGAGCCGATTGGGGTTTTCGCCGTAGCGACCGTCGGTCGGGCGACGCGAGGGCTGGACATAGGCCGCATTCCAGTGATCAGGGCCCAGCGCGCGCAGCGTTGTCGCCGGATGGAATGTCCCGGCACCCACCCGCATGTCATAGGGCTGAAGGATGACGCAGCCTTGCTTTCCCCAATAGTCATGGAGCGTCAGGATCAGGTCCTGGAAGCTGAGTGGATTGCCCGCCTTCATGCGCGCGGCCTTTGGCCCAGCAACACGTTCCGGTCAAGCAATCCGGCCTTGCTTTGCTGCGGGATTTGCCCTTGAAGGGCGCCATGTTGAAGACAATGCGTTGGGCGCTTCCCGTCCTTTCACTGCTTGCCGCCTGTGCAAGTGCCTCTCCCCCGCCGCCCAAGGCCCCACCGGCGCATCCTGCGCTGTGGAAACTGTCCGATGCGGACACGACGATTTACCTGTTCGGGACGATCCATGTCCTGCGCAAAGGCTATCAATGGCGGACGCCTGTGATCAACAGGGCTGTGCGCGATTCAAGGGAACTGGTGCTTGAAGTCGCCGATCTGGAGGACCAGAACAAGACAGCCAAGACCTTTCTCGGCCTTGCCGTCTCCCCCAATCTGCCTCCGGTTCTGGATCGCGTATCGGCGGACAAGCGAGTCGGCTTGCAGGCACTGATGGACAAGGTCGGCATGCCGGCCGTCGCGCTGAACCAGTTCGAGAGCTGGGCGGTTGCTATCACATTGTCCAGCGGAATGCTCAAGGAGCTTGATGTCAGCCCTGAATATGGCGTTGAAAAGCAATTGCGCGCGAGCTTTGCCGCAGCAAAGAAACCGGTTTCAGGCCTCGAGACGACCGAACTGCAGCTGGGATTTTTCGACAAGCTTCCCGAAGCGGCCCAGCGCACCTTTCTTTCCAGCATGGTCGATGATGCGGTCGATCCGCAAAAGGAATTCAACGACATGGTGTCGGCCTGGAGCCGTGGCGATGATAAAGCAATCGCGCTGACCTTCGATGACGAATTGAAACTGTCCCCGGAACTCGTCGAAGCACTGCTTCACCAGCGCAACGCCAATTGGACGGCATGGCTGAAGAAACGGCTCGAAAAACCGGGCACGATTTTTGTTGCTGTAGGGGCTGGCCATCTGGCCGGCGCGGACTCGGTGATTGCCCTGCTTGGCAAGGACAAGCTGAAGGTGGAGCGCATTCAATAGCTTGACCGGGCCGGTTTGCTTCGCCAATCTCCGCGCAACATTATTTCAAGGTTGAGGAACTATATTTATGAAGACCGCTGCATCCGTGTTCGCGCTTGCGCTCTCGCTTGTCTGCGCCGCGCCCGTACTCGCCCAGGCCAATCCATCTGCCGCCGATGCAGACAAATTCGTTACCGCGGCCGAAAAGGAACTCGGCGACTTTACAATATTCAACGCGCAGGTGAGCTGGATCAACGCCACGTATATTACCGACGATACCGATGCCGTTGCGGCACGCGTCGGTGCGCAGGGCACCGAAATGCAGGTGCGTTTCGCAAATGAAGCTGCCAAATATCAGGCGATCCCCAACCTGTCTTACGACACCAAGCGCAAGCTTGACCTGCTGCGCGGCGGGATCACACTGCCGGCACCGACAACCGCCGGGGCCGCCGTTGAACTCAACACGCTCGCCACCCGGCTCACCTCCCAATATGGCAAGGGAACGGGGACACTGAAGGGCGTCGCCGTCAGTGGTTCAGATATTGAAGCCGAGATGGGCACCAACCGCGATCCCGCATTGCTCAAGGAAATGTGGGCGAGCTGGAACAACACTGTCGGCAGCCCGATGCGGACCGACTATGCCCGCGAGGTCGAGATCGCCAACGCCGGCGCGCGTGAGCTGGGCTATGCCGACGTCGGGGCGATGTGGCGTTCGCAATATGACATGCCTGCCGATGATTTCGCCAAGCTGACCGACAAGCTGTGGGCGCAGGTCAAGCCGCTTTATGACCAGCTTCATTGCTACACCCGCACCAAACTCAACGAGAAATATGGCGACGCGGTTCAGCCCAAGACCGGCCCGATCCGTGCCGATCTTCTTGGCAATATGTGGGCGCAGGAATGGGGCAATATCTATGACATCGTGGCACCCGCAGGTTCGGGCGATATCGGTTATGATACCGGCGAACTTCTGCAGGCCAAAGGCTATGACCCGGTCAAGATGGTTCGCACTGGCGAAGGGTTCTATACGTCGCTCGGCTTCAAACCGCTGCCCGAAACATTCTGGCAGCGCTCGCAGATCACCAAGCCTGCCGACCGTGAGGTTATCTGTCATGCCAGTGCCTGGGACGTCAACAATATCGATGATCTGCGCATCAAGATGTGCACCAAGGTCAATGCAGACGATTTCAGGACGATCCATCATGAACTCGGCCACAATTTCTACCAGCGGGCGTATAACAAGCAGCCCTTGCTGTACCTGAACGGCGCGAATGACGGGTTCCATGAGGCGATCGGCGATTTCATCGCGCTATCGATCACGCCGCAGTATCTCGTCCAGATCGGCCTGCTCGATGCTGACAAGGTCCCAAGCGCAGACAAGGACACCGGGCTTCTGCTCCGTCAGGCGATGGACAAGGTCGCCTTCCTGCCCTTCGGCCTGCTCGTCGATAAATGGCGGTGGGATGTCTATTCGGGCAAGATTGCAACCGCCCAATACAATAAGGGCTGGACTGACCTGCGCCTCAAATATCAAGGCATCGTCCCCCCGGTCGCCCGCGATGAAACCAATTTCGATCCCGGCGCGAAATATCACGTTCCGGCCAATGTCCCTTATACGCGCTATTTCCTCGCCCGCATCCTCCAGTTCCAATTCTACAAGGCGGCATGCGATATCGCCAAGTGGAAGGGACCGCTCCACCGGTGCTCGTTCTATGGCAACAAGGATGTCGGGGCTCGGCTGGACGCGATGCTTGCGATGGGTGCATCCAAGCCTTGGCCGGACGCGCTCCAGGCGTTTACCGGCAAGCGCGAAATCGATGGAACGGCGATGATCGCCTATTTCAAGCCGCTGATGACCTGGCTGCAAAAGCAGAACAAGGGCAAGACTTGCGGGTGGTGATGCCTATCTGAACGGTGGCTCGTTGAACGCGCGGAGCTTGCGGCTATGCAGCTTCGCGCCTTCAGCCTTCAATTGCCGACAGGCTTCGATACCGATCAGCATGTGTTCGGCGATGGCGCGCTCGTAAAAGCGGTTGGCCTGGCCGGGCAGCTTCAGTTCGCCATGCATCGGCTTGTCCGAAACACACAGGAGCGTGCCATAGGGGACGCGGAAGCGATAGCCTTGTGCAGCGATCGTGGCTGACTCCATGTCGATTGCGACCGCGCGGGATTGGCTGAAGCGCAACGCCGATTTGGAATAGCGCAACTCCCAGTTTCGGTCGTCCGTCGTCACAATCGTTCCGGTCCGCAAGCGCCCCTTGAGATGTTCGGCACTCTCACCCGAGACGATTTCAGCCGCGCGCGCCAGCGCCTGCTGGACTTCGGCAATGGGCGGGATCGGGATTTCGGGGGGAAGCATGTCGTCAAGCACATGATCGTCACGCAAATAGGCATGCGCCAGCACATAATCCCCGATCCGCTGGCTGGGGCGCAAGCCGCCGCAATGGCCGATCATCAGCCACGCCTCGGGCCGGAGCACGGCCATATGATCGGTGATCGTTTTGGCATTCGACGGGCCGACGCCAATGTTTACGAGTGTGATCCCCGTTCGGTCCGGCCCGATCAGGTGCCAGGCCGGCATCTGGTGCCGCCGCCACGCGCTGTCTGCGACGGCGCTTTCAGGATCGTCGGTGTGCGCCGTGATCATCAGCCCGCCGGGGCAGGACAGCCCCGTATAGGGCCCGCCATTGCCGAGTTGGTCACAGCCCCAGCGGACGAATTCATCAACATAGCGGTGATAGTTGGTGAACAGGACATAGCGCTGGAAATGCTCGGGCGGCGTGCCGGTATAGTGGCGCAACCGTGCGAGCGAGAAATCGGTGCGCAGCCCATCGAACAAGGCAAGCGGGCGCGCTTCACCTTCGCCATAGGTGAACAGGCCATCGGCCACCTCATCACCAATATAGGCAAGCTCGGTCGTCGGGAACCAGCGGGCGAGATCCTTGGCCCGGACGTCGGCCAGATCGTCATTGGCATCAAGGACGTAGGG
>JANLST010000366.1:0-10372 GCA_031362505.1 Sphingomonadales bacterium | reverse complement strand
TGCAGGGTCAATTGCGAAGGTGCGCGCGATAGCGTTTGCAATGAGGAAGTCAAGCCTCGTTGGTCGAATCCTTAGCCGCCGGACAGCGGGTCGATATGCACTGTCCGACCCGCATCCTGTAATTTTTCACCCGCGTCGCGTGCTGCCCGCGATGCCTCATCCCATTCTTTGGCGGTACGGCAAATTCTCTTGC
Source organism: Sphingomonadales bacterium (assembly GCA_031362505.1). Taxonomy (GTDB): domain Bacteria; phylum Pseudomonadota; class Alphaproteobacteria; order Sphingomonadales; family Sphingomonadaceae; genus Aquisediminimonas. The sequence goes on along the minus strand of JANLST010000366.1, from coordinate 10,179 downwards.
TTCCGGCAAGTGATCCGGTGACTTCATAGGTGCGGCATATCACCCGCTCCTTTGGGGCCGGCGGCGCTACAGGTGCGGCCGCTTCGGCCAACAGAGTCGCGATGAAAAGAGCAGCGGAACCGATCACAAATACCCCCTGAAAAAATGAGTATGTGTAATGATAGAGGGCAGGCGAAAATCAAGCTAGTCCTTTTTTCGGGGCGTCCGTGGTTCACCGATCGTGCGAATGACACCGCGCATCGTGCGGACTTCCTGCGCGCTCCATTGCGGCTTGGTGAGTATTGAACGCACAGTCCGTCGCGTCACGTGAGCGCGCTCGGGCGGGAAAAAGAAGCGCTCACGTTCCAGCAGGGCTTCAAGCTGGACGATCAGTTCCTCAAGCTCCTTCTGCGGGGCTGGTGGATCGAGGTTGGTCTTGGGCGGGGACGCAAGGCCCGCGCCCTTCGACCATTCATAAGCGATCAGGATGACCGCCTGAGCGAGATTGAGGCTGCCAAAATCCGGGTTGATCGGCACGGTGATGATCGATCTGGCAAGCGCCACATCGTCACTGGCGAGCCCCGAACGTTCCGGCCCGAACAGGATCGCGCTGCGCCCCGTGGCCGTCCGGATTTCGGCGGCGGCTCCTTCGGGCGTCACAACCGGTTTGACCACGCCACGCTTGCGCACCGTCGTCGCATAGACATGCGCGCAATCGGCGGTTGCCTCCGCCGCGCTGGCAAACACCTGCGCTTGCTCAAGAACACTATCCGCACCTGCAGCAGCCGGTCCTGCGGATGGGTTGGGCCAGCCATCCCGAGGCGCCACCAACCTCATTTCGGTCAATCCAAAATTGAGCATTGCCCGTGCTGCCTTGCCGATATTCTCGCCAAGCTGCGGGCGTACAAGGACAATGACTGGCGGTTTGCTCACTTGCGGGCCGCTTCAGCGATACTCCCGGCAAAGCCCTCAAAATCGCTCGCATCCGTGAAGGCCCGGTAAACGGAGGCGAAGCGGATATAGGCGACGCTATCGAGCCCCTGGAGCGCATCCATTACCAGCTCGCCGATCCGGGTTGAGGGGATTTCAGGTTCGCCCAGCGTTTCAAGCTGGCGCTGGATGCCTGTAACGAGCCGTTCGATCTTGGTGCCGTCGACTGGCCGTTTCCGGCAGGCAATGGTGATCGAGCGTTCAAGCTTCTCCCGCTCGAAGGCCTCTTTACGCCCTTCCGATTTAAGGACTGTCAGTTCGCGCAACTGGATCCGTTCAAATGTCGTAAAGCGCGCGCCGCACGCCTCGCACTGGCGACGTCGGCGAATTGACGCATTGTCCTCCGTCGGTCGGCTATCCTTGACCTGTGTCTCGGCATGCGAACAAAACGGGCAACGCAACGCTCAAAAACCTGGATAGATCGGGAAGCGTTCACACAATGTGCGCACGCGTCTCCGCACATCGGCTTCAACCTGATTGTCGCCAGCTTCGCCCTTTTGGGCCAGTCCGTCGAGAACGTCGGCAACCATATTGCCGATCTCTCGAAACTCGGCGGGCCCGAAACCGCGGGTTGTGCCGGCTGGCGATCCAACCCGGATCCCCGACGTCTTCATTGGGGGCAGGGGATCATTTGGTATTCCATTCTTGTTGCAGGTGATGGCTGCCCGTTCGAGCGCTTCGTCGGCATCCCGCCCTGTGACGGCAAGCGGTGACAGATCGACGAGAGCGAGGTGTGTGTCGGTGCCGCCCGATACAAGGTTTGAACCGCGTTCCTGCAATGTCGCGGCCAACACTTTCGCATTCTCGATCACCGCACGTGAATAACTCTTGAACTCTGGCTGAAGTGCTTCTCCAAAGGCTACCGCTTTGGCCGCGATGACATGCATCAGCGGGCCGCCTTGGAGGCCAGGAAACACAGCAGAATTGATCTTCTTCGCGAGTGCCTCATCATTTGTCATGATCATGCCGCCGCGTGGCCCGCGAAGTGTTTTATGCGTCGTGGTGGTAACGACATGAGCGTGGCCGAACGGGGTTGGATGGACGCCACCGGCGACCAGACCTGCGAAATGCGCCATATCGACCATGAAGATCGCTCCAACCTCGTCCGCAATTGCACGAAAGCGAGCAAAATCAATCTGGCGTGGATAAGCGGATCCGCCCGTAATGATCAAAGTGGGGCGATGTTCCTTGGCAAGACGCACGACCTGTTCAAAGTCGATCAAATGGTCGTCGGGATTCACCCCATATTGGATCGCATTATACCATTTGCCGGACATGGCAGCTTTGGCGCCATGAGTCAGGTGGCCGCCAGCATCGAGGCTCAGTCCCATGATCGTATCACCGGGCTTCGTCAGTGCCAGCATGACGGCCCCATTGGCTTGTGCGCCCGAGTGCGGCTGCACATTGGCAAAGCCACAATCGAACAGCTGTTTGGCGCGGTTGATTGCCAGGGTTTCCACCTCGTCAGATGGCGCGCAGCCCTGATAATAGCGCTTGCCGGGATAACCTTCGGCATATTTGTTGGTGAAGACCGATCCTTGCGCTTCGAGTACGGCTTTCGAAACGATGTTTTCCGATGCGATCAATTCAATCTGATGTTGTTCGCGATCGAGTTCGTGACGAACGCCTCCGAAAACAGCTGGATCGGCCTCGGACAGGCTTCGCGTAAAAAATCCGTCAGGTTGAACATCGTTGAGAGACGCAGCCGTATTAGTGCTCATGCGGGTTCTTTCAGAAAAGGAGGATGTGCTAGTTTTTCGACACGCGGGCCGTGGCGACCCCCGCCAAAACTGGTTGAGAGAAATGCGGAAACGCAAGATTTGGCCATATCGATACCGATAAGGCGCGCCCCCATCGCAATCACGTTGGCATCATTGTGTTCGCGCGAAAGCTGTGCGGAAAGTGGATCGTCAACGCGGGCGCAGCGACATTCGGGGTTCCGGTTGACCGCAATCGAGATGCCGATCCCGGATCCACAAAGCGCCACACCGCGTTCAGCAGCACCCGAACTAATCGCATTTGCCAGAGCATAGCCATAGTCCGGATAATCCACCCGGCCATCATCGAAGGGGCCAAGGTCGTCCACGTCATGCCCGGACTCGCGGAGCCATTCTGCGAGAGCCGCCTTCATTTCAAGCGCGGCATGATCAGAAGCTATGACGATGCGCATAGGGGCGATCGGGTCCTTCGGCTACAAGTGAATCGGATACCCATCTTCTAGGGGATCATGTCGGGAATTTCTACCAGCGATTGTGGTTGGCGTTGCGATGCTTGTCTTTGCATGCCATCGTCAGGAAATGAGAAGTGTCGAACAGTTCATGGCGCGACAAATCGGCTCCTTACCTGATTATCTTGGAATCAAGGTTCTGGAGGCGGCACCGGAGCGCATGGTCCTGGCGTTTGATGTCACGCCACGGCATCATGCGCCCAATGACTTCCTCCATGCCGGGTCAGTTGTAACACTTGCAGATACCGCGTGTGGCTATGGCACTGTGCTCAATCTTCCCGAAGGCGCGAGCGGGTTCACAACGATTGAACTGAAAACCAATTTCTTTTCCACAGCAATGTCTGGCCGGATCGTCGCCACAGCCGCACCTGTGCATCGCGGACGCACAACCCAGGTCTGGGATGCTGAGGTGGTGTCGGAAGACAGCCAGAAAACTATGGCGCTGTTTCGCTGCACCCAATCGGTGCTTTGGCCTCGCGGATGATGCAGGAAAAAACCTTCGGGCTTGCGAGTAAGCTGGACCAAGCCGCCGTGATCCAGACGCTCGCTCTGGCGTTTCAGAATGATCCTGCACTGTGCTGGATCATACCCGATGTCGAACGCCGCCGGGCGCGATTGCCCCTGCTGTTCAACATACTGTTCAAATCCGACCTTCCAACCGGCATGATTCTGAAATCCGCCTCGGGTGAAAGTGCTTCGCTGTGGCGGGCGCCAGGTATGGCTGATACCGGCATATGGGAATTGATCCGTAGCGCCATCCCTATGATCCGAATTTTTGGTTCGGGAATCGGACGCGGTATCGCGATCAGTAATGCGCTCGATCAGCATCATCCCAAGGGGTTTCCTTTCTGGTATCTCCACTTCGTCGGCGTTTCGCCTGATTTCCAGGGCAAGGGCTGGGGGGGCTCGATCATACGTGACGGTCTGGCGCGTACCGCAAGCAACAGGCTTCCAACCTATCTGGAAACTGCGACGCCAGAGAATGTCCCACTTTATCAGAGACTCGGCTTCGATATTATTGAGGAATGGGACGTGCCCAATGGCGGGCCGCATTTCTGGTCAATGCTTCGTCCGGCCTGACCTATACTGAAGCAAAAAGGTTTGTCGCCCGGGATACAACGGCCGGGAGATAAGGGGCTCCCGACCGTCGATCGCGCATCTGCATAGCTGCAGATGTCCATGGGCCACGTCCCATACGGTTGCGTGTCCATGCCCGCTGGCAAGATTGGCCCCGCACCGAACACGATACTGTGCGCGGAGCCAATCTTGAGGGTGGCAATCGAATGACAGTTTCAGCATTATTGCCGTTCGCCGTCTTCGCCCGAGGGTTGCCGCCCAAAATACAACCATGTTTCAGCGCCATGGCAATGGCTAACTGTTTGACGTTATGGATAGATATGCAGCGAAAGGTGTTTTTGGATGCAGCGCCTTGCAAGAAAGTTGGCAACGCGCAACGTGCGTTCAGGCTGCCTTGCGCAATTCCATGCGATCCCAGATTTCGACGAGTGCCTTTGTGAGTTCGGCCATCATCTCGGTTGTATGGGCAGGGCCTGGCGTAAACCTCAGACGTTCAGTGCCTCTGGGAACCGTGGGATAATTGATAGGTTGGACATACACGCCATACTCGGCAAGCAATATATCCGAAATGCGCTTCGCCCGGATCGGGTCTCCGACCATCAGCGGCACGATATGCGTCGTTGAGTTCATGACAGGCAGGCCAGCGTCGGCAAAGCTCTGCTTGAGAAAGGCTGCGGCACTTTGCTGCGCGTCGCGTTCGACGCTCGACGCCTTGAGGTGGCGCACACTGGCGAGCACGCCGGCGACAAGTACAGGCGACAGGCTGGTCGTGAAGATGAAGCCGGGTGCGTAGGAACGGATGACGTCGACAACCACCTGATCGGCCGCGATATAGCCGCCCATCACCCCGAATGCTTTACCCAGTGTCCCTTCAATGATGGTCACGCGATGGGCGACCTCGTCGCGGTCGGTAATGCCGCCGCCCCGCGGACCGTACATGCCGACAGCATGGACTTCATCGCAATAGGTCAAAGCATTATAGGCATCGGCGAGATCACAAATAGCGGCAATCGGCGCCACGTCTCCGTCCATCGAATAGACGCTCTCAAACGCAATCAACTTGGGTGCGTCTGGATCTTCGGCTGCGAGAAGCTCCTCGAGATGTGCCAGATCATTGTGCCGCCAGACACGCTTCTCGCATCCCGAGTTGCGGATACCCGCAATCATCGAGGCGTGATTGAGTTCGTCGGAGAAAATAATGCACCCGGGCAGAATCTTGCCAAGCGTCCCGAGTGTTGCTTCGTTCGAGATATAACCCGACGTAAACAAAAGCGCACCTTCCTTGCCGTGCAAATCAGCAAGTTCCGCTTCAAGGTCCACATGATAATGCGTATTGCCGCCGATGTTGCGCGTACCACCGGAACCCGCGCCGACATCATGGAGCGCCTCTTCCATCGCCGCGATCACCTTGGGGTGCTGGCCCATTGCCAGATAGTCGTTCGAACACCATACCGTAATTGGCTTGGGGCCGTTGTGGCCCGCAAAACAGCGCGCGTTCGGAAACGAGCCCTTGTTTCGCAAAATGTCAATAAAGACGCGGTAGCGGCCCTCTTCATGGAGCCGGTCAATCGCCGAATTGAATATCTTGCCGTAGTCCAAAGCCGTATCCTTCGCCCGGTCGAGCGTCATCAATTTGAGCGCTTTAGGGGCAGATTGTGTTGAATTCCAGCGCGAACGATTCGCAACTATACCTTTGCGTCGATGAGTTGGGGCTTCTGCCTTGATCGAATTGGAATTGCCGAACTGCTAAGTTTGGCAAGAAGCTTCCCATCGCTGTCCGACAGTTCTGCCTCAAGAAAACAGGACGATCGGCCCATTTTCAGGCACCGGCCCTCGGCATAGAGCGTTCCAGGTAAGGCGGCTGACAGGAAGCTTGTCTTTATTTCCATCGACGCAATGAATCCCGGCTCACCCAGCGCAATAATGCCGGCAAAAGCGGCAGCGTCATCGAGCAATGCGCCAATTATTCCACCTTGGACTGTACCTCGAGGATTGCAGAAGCGCTCATCCATCTCAAATGACATGCGCACGCTGCCAGCCTTCTGGTCTACTTCAAGAACCTTCATTCCAAACAATACGCCGGTCGCCGGCAAGCGGGCATTGAAGCGGTCGAGCAATTGCTGGTCATTGAGCGGCATCGGCGGTTCCTAGAGAATTCGGGTTTCAAAAAGACCATAACCGTCGAGCGCCGGGCCAAGCAGGTCGAGATCGGGCGCATCCCGTGTAAACACTGCGAGCCCGGTTGATGCATCCGGCCAATGCTGATCCTTGGTCAGGAAGGCGACCCGTCGTGCAATGCCCTCGCCGCTGTCAACCTGCGTGACCTGGCTCGGACTCGCTGCGGCGATCTCTTTGGATAATAGCGGAAAATGCGTGCAGGACAGAACAAGTTGATCGATTCTCCGGCCGTCTGGCTGATCGAAAAGCCCGCCCATGATTCGGGCCATCACGTCTGGATCGGGCGCGATACCGCGCAGTTTTTTTTCCGCGATGTCGACCAACTCGGCCGATCCGTAGCGGACAACTACGCAATCGCTCGCAAACTCGGCAGATAGGCGATCGACATAGGGCTGGCGCACAGTCGCATCCGTTCCCAGCACGCCGATCACCCGAGTTTTGCTGGCCATTGCAGCAGGTTTGATGGCTGGAACCGTTCCGACAACGGGCACATCAAGTGCAGCGCGCACATGGCTCAGGGCAATCGTCGATGCTGTGTTGCACGCGATGATAACGATACGCGGTGCAAACCGTTCGACCAGCCTCCCAAGCAGAGCCGGCACACGGGATGCGATTTCCGCTTCAGACTTCGTGCCATAGGGATACCCAGCATTGTCCGCAGCATATACGATTGATGCTTTTGGGCGCGATTTTCGCACATGTGCGAGCACTGAAAGGCCGCCAACACCGGAATCGAAGATCAGGATCGGTCTGTCGTCGGCCATGCACTGCGCATAGCGATCGATAGTGGACGATCAAGCCGTAATTCGTAATTGAACACCCCATTCAAATGCTGCTTTCAATCATCGACAACAATGGTTTACGTGGGCTAGAGTGTTTGTGTCGCAGGAGTTGAACCAATGTCTAACATAGGATGGACCCTGACGCCGATACCCCTTCTTTTAGGATATTTTCTTGGCTCTATTCCGTTCGGACTGATCCTGACGCGTCTGATGGGCGCAGGTGATCTTCGCGAAATCGGTTCGGGAAACATCGGGGCGACGAATGTGTTGCGCACCGGGCGCAAGGGATTGGCCGCAGCGACTCTGCTGCTTGATATGGCCAAAGGCGCCGTGGCGGTCATGATCGGGCAGCGATACGGATCGGACTATGCGGTCATCGGCGGTATTGCTGCCTTTATCGGGCATGTCTATCCTGTCTGGCTCAAGTTCAGAGGCGGGAAAGGTGTCGCAACGATGCTTGGCGTCACTCTCGCGCTGAATTGGGTTTTGGGTGTTGTTTTCGCGATTGTATGGTTGCTCGCATTGGCGGCAACGAGAATCTCGTCGATCAGCGGGATGGCCGCGGCTATCTCTGCGCCGATCGCGGCCTCCCTGATCGGTGAGATGGGTCTCGGCTATGCACTGTTGGTTCTCGCGATAATTGTGATTTGGAAGCACCGCGCCAATATCGGCCGCCTTATCGATGGGACAGAACCAAAGGTCGGCCGACCTCGCTGATGACCGACACAGGGCAAGAACTAATGGATCGGCTGCGACTGATCCGATCGGCCAATATCGGCCCCGTCACCTATTTCCAGCTGATCCGGCGGTTTGGCACGCCTCGGGCCGCACTTGAAGCTATCCCCGAACTTGCCGTGCGTGGCGGTGGCAAAGCGCCCCGGCTTGCCGAAATCGCGGATATCGCTCGAGAAATTGAGACGATCCAAAAACTGGGAGCGCGGTATCTGTTCCTCAATCAAGGCCTTTACCCGTCATTGCTCGCCGAAATCGATACAGCGCCGCCAGCCTTGATCGTCCGCGGGAATCTCGCGCTGCTCGAGCGGCCGAGCGTCGCCATCGTTGGCGCACGAAATGCCTCCGCCGCGGCAACCCGCTTTGCGCGCGAACTCGCAAGGGGGCTGACTGATGAAGGCGTAGTTGTCGTCTCGGGGCTCGCACGCGGGATCGACACAGCAGCGCATCAAGGGTCGCTTGAGGGTGGTACCGTTGGAGTGATCGCAAGCGGAATCGACATTGCCTATCCGCCCGAGAATGCCGTGCTTCAGGAGGCAGTCGCGACCCAGGGACTGCTCATCGCGGAACAGCCGCCTGGCCGCGAGCCGCTTGCGCGTCATTTTCCTTACCGCAACCGGATTATCGCTGGGATGACGCTCGGTACTGTTGTGGTGGAAGCCGCACCCAAATCCGGGTCACTCATTACGGCACGGCTGGCCAATGAGGCGGGCAGGGACGTAATGGCGGTGCCCGGCTCCCCACTCGACCCGCGCGCGCAGGGGTGCAACCTGCTAATCCGAGAGGGGGCGACGCTGATCCAGTCGGTTGCGGACGTGCTGGAAACAGTGCGTCCGCTCTCGGGCGGTGCGCTGCGTTCGGCGGGCCATGATTTCCAACCTGAGAATATCGCAGCGGACGCGTCGGACGATGATCGCCGGGTGGTCATCGGTCTACTCAGCCACGCGCCAGTCGCTGTGGATGAAATCATCCGCCAATCCACCCTGGCATCTGCGACAGTGCAGACGGTCCTGCTTGAACTTGAGCTTGGCGGTCTGCTCGAACGTCATGCCGGCGGGCGGGTTTCACTCGCTTGACAGCCGCCCGAAATCCCCTTCACCCTCGCGCGTATGCGTAAGGGGATGATTTTAGGCAGATGAAGCTTGTAGTTGTAGAATCGCCTGCCAAGGCGAAAACCATCGAGAAATATCTGGGTCCGGGCCACCGTGTGCTGGCATCGTTCGGGCATGTCCGGGATTTGCCGCCCAAGGATGGCTCGGTCGATCCCGATAATGGTTTTGCCATGATCTGGGATAATTATGCCGACAAGGCCAAGCAGCTTAAGGCGATCACCGATGAGGCGAAAAACGCCGACACGTTGATCCTTGCGACCGACCCTGATCGCGAGGGGGAGGCGATAAGCTGGCACGTCAGGGAAGTCCTGGCAAAGAAGAAAGCGCTGCCCGCCAAGGTCGAGCGCGTGACTTTCAACGCGATCACCAAGCAGGCAGTGACCGAGGCGATGATGCGCCCGCGCGACCTCGATCATGATCTGATCGATGCATATCGCGCACGGCGCGCGCTGGACTATCTGGTGGGCTTCACGCTTTCACCGGTGTTGTGGCGCAAACTGCCCGGAGCAAAATCGGCTGGCCGCGTGCAATCGGTAACGCTCCGTCTGGTGGTTGACCGCGAACGTGAGATCGAACTGTTCCGGCCGCAGGAATACTGGTCCGTCGTCGCGAACATGGAGCATGACGGCGTCGGTTTCATCGCTCGCCTCGTGCGCCATAAGGGCGAGAAGATCGAGCGGCTGACGATTGGCAATTCAGGCGACGCTGAAAGCGCCAAGGCTGCGGTCGCAGCGGGACGTTTCTCGGTGATCTCAGTCGAAACCAAGCCGCTGACCCGCAACCCGCCTCCGCCGTTTACTACGTCGACATTGCAGCAGGAAGCTGCGCGCAAGCTTGGCTTTGCGGCGTCGCACACTATGCGGTTGGCGCAGGCGCTCTACGAGGACGGCGCGATCACCTATATGCGGACTGACGGCGTGCAGATGGACCATTCTGCGATCAGCGCTGCACGTGGGGCCATCGCTTCGCGTTACGACGCGTCCTACGTGCCAGACAAGCCGCGCCAATACCAGACCAAGGCCAAGAATACTCAGGAAGCGCATGAAGCGATCCGTCCCACAGACTTCTCGAAGGACCGTGCAGGCAGTGGCGATCACGCCCG
>JANLST010000365.1:0-6446 GCA_031362505.1 Sphingomonadales bacterium | reverse complement strand
GGCCGTTCGCGTGCTTGAGGACGATCCGAATTTCAACGCTGGTCGAGGTTCGGTTTTTACCGCGGAGGGCCGCGTCGAATGCGACGCAGCGATCATGGATGGCATCGACCGCAAGGCCGGAGCCGTTGCCGGTATCCGCTCAACCCGCAACCCGATCACCCTCGCCCGTGCGGTAATGGATCAGAGCCCACACGTCTTCCTCGCCGGATCAGGCGCCGATGCTTTCGCCCGCGCGCACGGCATCGAAGCAGCGGGCCCCGACTGGTTCGAGACCCCCGAACGCCGCCGCCAACTTGACGAAATCCTCGCCAATCCGGATGCGCCGTTCGATACAGGGATGAAGTATGGCACTGTCGGCGCGGTTGCGCGCGACACGAATGGCCATGTCGCCTCGGCAACGTCGACCGGCGGGCTGACTGGCAAGAAATGGGGCCGGGTAGGCGATTCTCCCCTGATCGGCGCTGGCACCTATGCCGATGATCGTGCAGGCGCCATTTCCTGCACCGGCGCAGGCGAATATTTCATTCGCCTTGGTGTCGCGCACGAAATTGCCGCCCGCGTCCGCCTTTGCGGAGAGGACATGCAGTCCGCCGCTGATGCCTTGATTGCCGAGCTTACCGCGCTTGGTGGCAAGGGCGGGGTGATCATCGCTTCTGCCGCTGGCACAGGTGGCTGGGCGTTCAATACGCCGGGCATGTATCGGGCATCGGTTGATGCAAGCGGGGTCGAGCATGTGGCGATTTATAGGGATGAGTAAACGTTGGAGAATATTCAGCTTGCGGCTCTTTGTGCCGTACATCTGCGGATCGCGAAAGATTTGGCCTGCAAGTATCCGCTGCTATAAGAACCGGAAACTCGAGGGAACCCGGAGGGTTATATGGCTTTGATCGACGGCCAATCAACGCGCCGCATGGCGATCATCCGTTGGGTGGCCGCACTGGCATTTTTTTCGGGAATTGCTGGCCTATCGGTCGTTGCCGAGGCAGCACCCGTGCGGAAGGTTGAAAGGGCTGCCGTTCCAATGCCCGCCGATCCGCAAGGCCTTGTGCGTGTTGCGCTCACCACCACGCTGGGGACGATTGTTCTTGAACTTGACAGCAAACATGCGCCGATCACGACAGCCAATTATCTGCGCTACGTCGATCAGAAGCGACTGGATGGAACGGTCTTCTATCGCGCGATGAAACTCGATTTCGGGGGACCAGGCCCTCAGGGGCTGATCCAGGGCGGAACGCAATATGACCCGAAGCGGATCCTCAAGCCGATTGCGCACGAGCCGACCAATGTAACCGGAATCCTGCACAAGGCGGGAACGATTTCCATGGCCCGCTGGGCTCCGGGGACCGCAACGTGCGATTTCTCGATCCTGCTTTCCAATATGCCCGCGCTTGATGCCAATCCGGGCGAACCGGGGGACAATGTCGGCTATGCCGCCTTTGGCCATGTCATCGAGGGAATGGATGTTGTGATGAAGATTCACGCCGCACCGATTTCCGCCACCAAGGGCGAAGGTGTGATGCGCGGGCAAATGATCGAGGTGCCGGTCAAGATCCTCACCGCACGGCGAATCAGGATGCCTGCACCACCGCCAGCGGCGGTGGCACCGTCTGGCCAGCAACCCGCCTTGCGCTAGACTTCCCAACCCTCTCCGGGTGCGAGGGTGCGAAAGCGGACGGGATCGATGCCTTCTCGCGCAAGAGCCGCTGCAAGCCGCTCTGCCGGTTCGTTGATCGGCTCGTCGGTGAGTTGGAAGACACCCCAGTGAAAACCAAGTGTCGCCGGTCCGCCCAAGCGTTTGTAGACTTCGACGGCTTCGTCCGGATCCATATGCGCATCGATCATGAACCAGCGCGGGGCATAGGCACCAATCGGGCATAAAGAGACGTCGATGCGCCCATGCTTCGCCATCAGCCTATCGACCCACCAGCCGTCGGCAAAACCTGAATCGCCATTGAAGAAAATGCGACGGCTTGGTGCATGGACCGTCATTCCGGCCCAAAGTGCTTCGTTGCGGTCATTCGACCAGCGCGCCGACCAATGATTGACGGGCTCGGCTTCGATAGTGAGGGGGCCGTGCTGAATGGTTTCGTCCCAGTCGATCTCGGCAATCCGCGCCGCTGGAGCCGCCTTGCGGATAATCGTGCCATTACCGAGAGGCGTCACGATCAGCGGATCAAAGCGCTCAACAAGGGCAGACAAGGTCGCCGTATCGAGATGGTCATAGTGATTGTGACTGACGAGCACGAGGTCGATCGGGGGAAGCGCGTCAAGCGCTATCCCGGGCGCCCGCACCCGTTTTGGGCCAACACTCTGCGACGGGCTGGCACGCACGGACCAGACAGGATCGGTCAGGATGTTGATTCCTGCTGTCTGGACCAGCACGCTGACATGACCGATCATGGTCAGGCGGATCGCGTCTCCCAAAACGCGGTCCGGCGGTGGCGGTTGCGGCACGTTTTCGATCCAGCGGGGCCATTTTGCCCTGCCACCGGATAGCTGCCACTTGAGCAGCGTGCCGAAACCCTTCCCGCCACTACGCCGGGGCCCAAAGAAACGCTGCCCGTCGAAATGGTCGCTGACCGGACCGGAATAGTAACGCGACATCTAATGGACGGCCGCAGCCACAAGGGCTTCGGCGGCCCTTAGCCCGCTTTGCGCCTTGGCCGTCAAACTGCTGGTCTCGATGTGCCAGTCTTTGACAATTTGGTCACCGCGGGCCTTGTCTTCGTCGCTCATCTTTGCAACGAATTCGGTCTGAAAAGCGGTCTGCTTTTCTGTCGGGGCGGCAAGGCGAGCAAGATACAAGGCGTAATAGGCATAGGTGCGGGCAGCATCTTTGGGAATGGCATCGCTGTTGTAGAGTGACGCCAAAGCCCTCAGGGCGTCTGGGTGGCCCTGTTGCGCCGAACGCAATAGCCATTCGAGTGCAAGATCGGTTTGGTCAGCTTCGAAATGCAGTCGCGCAACATCATATTGGGCAAGGGCATATCCTGCCTCTGCAGCGATCGTCTTGAGGCGAAGGGCTTCAGCCTTGTCAGGCTCAACCTGTCCGTTGTCGGCGCGCGCGTAATAGTCTCCAAGCTTGAACGCCGCGAGCGGATCGCCGGCTTCTGCCGCTTTCCTGAAAAGCTCAAACGCAGCCTTTTCATCCTTTGGAGAGCCTATTCCGAGATGTCTCATCATTCCGAGATGGTAGGTCGCCTCGGCACTGCCGCTCTCCGAAAGGGCAGCGAGCTGGCCCGCCAGAAGCGCACGGTCCAATGGGACCTTTGCTGGCGCTGCAGCCAGAAGGAGCAAGGCAAGGATAAACAGGACGGGTCTGGTCAACGGTTTCTCAAGGCACTGATCGTGGTCCCGGCACTGATCCGCTCGAGATCAGTTTTCAGATGAAGCAGACGCAGGCCGCTCTGCTGGATCGCACGCGCGAGCGCCGGTCCAAAATCGGCCGTTGCGTCGACAGTCTCGGCCCAGCCCCCATAGGCGCGAGCGAGCGCGGCAAAGTCGGGATTGTGAAGGGTCGTGCCGCTGACGCGTGACGGATATTCGCGCTCCTGATGCATGCGGATCGTGCCATAGGCCCCGTTGTCGATGATAATCACCAGAATGTCGCAGCCATATTGGACGGCGGTTGCCAGTTCCTGCCCGTTCATCATGAAATCGCCATCACCCGCAAGCGCGACAACGCTACGTCCGGGATTGCGAAGGGCTGCAGCAACGGCGGCAGGTGGGCCATAGCCCATGGCACCGGCCGTTGGTGCGAGTTGTGTGCCATAGCCTTCATACGGCCAATAGCGATGCCACCAGCCCGAGAAGTTGCCGGCACCGTTGCAAATAATTGTATCGGGAGGAAGTTGCGCACGCATTGCCGCGACGCACATGCCAAGATCGAGCGACGTCTCGAACGGCGAGGCCGTATTCCAGGTCACCCATTCCGCATGTGCCTCTGCTCCCGAAGGAAAAGGGGCGGCAGGGGGCGGCAATGATTTTGCGGCCGATGCGAATTCCGGCATTCCCGCGCAGATGGCAAGATCGGCCCTGTAAACATGGCCAAGTTCATTCGGATCGGGGTGGACATGGATGAGCGTCTGGCCGGGATGATCGGGCGTCACCAGCGCATAGCCGTCGGTGGTCGCCTCACCGAGCCTGGCACCGATGGCGAGGATCAGATCGGCAGCCTTGATGCGTGCGGTGAGCATCGGGTTCGGACCATAACCCAGATTGCCCCCCCAGACCGGGCAGTCGTTGGCAATGGCATCCTGACGGCGGAATCCACCTGCGACCGGGATGCCGTGGGCGGTCGCAAAGGCCGCAAAGTCGCGCGCGGTATCGCCATCCCAACCTGCGCCGCCGATGATGGCGACCGGCGCTTTCGATTTTGACAGCAAGGCTGCAAACTGTTGCATTGCTTCGGTATCCGGTGCTTGTCGCGGCCTTTCAACCCGAGGCCGGTCGATGGCGTCCGCGACTTCGCAGAGCATGTCTTCAGGGAGCGCCACCACCACCGGGCCGGGGCGACCCGACATCGCAACCAAATAGGCGCGCGCCACATATTCGGGGATGCGTGCCGGATCGTCAATCCGCGTTGCCCATTTGGCAAGCGGCGTGAACATCGCCGTGAAATCGACTTCCTGAAACCCTTCACGGTCCCGCATCCCGCGATCGACATCGCCGATGAACAGGATCATCGGCTGCGAATCCTGCATCGCGACATGAACGCCGATCGAGGCGTTTGTGGCACCCGGCCCACGCGTCACGAAGGCGACACCGGGGCGCCCGGTGAGCGTCCCATCGGCACAGGCCATATAGGTAACGCCGCCTTCCTGACGACAGATCACGGTCTGGATTTCGGGCGTGTCATGCAGGGCGTCGAGAACGGCAAGAAAGCTCTCGCCCGGGACCGTGAAGACGCGGTCGCAGCCTTGCAGGACAAGCTGGTCGACAAGGATACGACCGCCGGTTCGTGTCTTGGTCATGCCTGATGAATCGCCTTGGTGATGAAATAGCTTTCCAATCCTTCCGGCCCGCCTTCGCTGCCGAAACCTGAATCCTTCACACCACCGAACGGTGCATCGACGACGCTGATTGCAAAGGTGTTGATGCCCACCATCCCGCTTTCGATCGCATCGCCGAGCAAATTGGCGCGGCGGCCATTTTCGGTAAAGGCAAAGGCAGCAAGGCCAAAGGGCAAGCGGTTGGCCTGCTCGATTGCGTCGTCGAAAGTCTCGAACGGACGGCAAACGGCGACCGGGCCGAAAGGCTCGTTCGACATGATGTCGGCGTCTTGCGGCACATCGGCGAGCAGCGTTGGCTGGAAGAAAAAGCCGTGATCGCCGCGTTCTCCGCCCGCAAGGACGCGCGCGCCCTTGGCTCGGGCATCATCCACAAGCGCGCTGATTGCGCCTGGACGACGCGGATTGGCGAGCGGTCCCATGTTCGTCGTCGCATCAAGCCCGCTGCCGGTCTTCACTTTCGCGGTGCGCGTCGCAAAGCCTTTGACGAAGGCCTCATAGATGCTTTGCTGGACGTAGAAGCGTGTGGGGGACACGCAGACTTGCCCTGCATTGCGGAACTTTTGCGGGACGACCATGTCGAGCGTCTTTTCAAGGTCGCAATCGTCAAAAATGAGAACCGGTGCATGGCCGCCCAGTTCCATCGTCACGCGCTTCAACCCATCCGCCGCGAGCTTCATGAGATGCTTGCCGACCGGCACTGAGCCCGTGAAACTGATCTTGCGGATCACCGGCGAGGCGATCAGGTGCCGACTGACCATATCGGGCACGCCGAAGACGAGCTGGACGACATTGGCCGGCAACCCCGCATCGAGGAGGCAGTGGACGAGCGCGGTCGTACAGCCCGGCGTTTCCTCCGGTGGCTTGGCAATGACGGAGCAGCCCGTCGAAAGTGCGGAGGCCAGTTTCTTTGCCATCAGGTAGATGGGAAAATTCCACGGCGTAAACGTTGCAACCGGACCCACGGGTTGTTTGATAACGATCGAGCGTTGCCCGGTCGGGCGAATGAGCACGCGGCCATAGGCGCGTTTTGCTTCCTCGGCGCAATAATCGAACAAGGCCGCAGCGCCCGTCACTTCGCCGCGCGCTTCTGCAATCGGCTTGCCTTGCTCAAGCGTCAGCAGCGTGGCGATGGCCTCGGTGCGTTCGCGCAGCAGAGTCGCCGCCTTGCGAAGGATCGCGCCGCGCGCCTCGACGTCCATCGCGCTCCAGGTCCGAAAGCCCTTGTCTGCCGAGGCAAGCGCCTCGTCGAGATCGGCGGGCGTGGCGTGAGGGAGATCGGCCAATGCATCGCCTGTAGCCGGATTGACGACCTGCGAAGAATCGCGGCCTTCGCCGATTCTCCAACTGCCATTGATAAAAAGCTGGAGGTCTGCGTCATAAACTGTGGACATGAATTTCCTCGGCGGGGATGATTGATTTCATGCCGCTCTAGGC
>JANLST010000379.1:0-6437 GCA_031362505.1 Sphingomonadales bacterium | reverse complement strand
GATCCAGTTGCCGACCGCTGTTGGATTGATCCTTGGTTCATTATGGCTTTCGTGCCGATTTGCCCTGCCGCATGATGACAGGCTGTCGATGGGCAAAACGGGTCGCGCGTTGCGCCTGACCTAGGATCTATCCGCCAGTATCCGTTGAACCAGCGCATGATCGGACAGCTTGTCTACATCGATTGCTGCCTCGGCCTGATCCAGGATCACAGCGCTTGCGACCAGACCCAGCCTTGTTCCCGCTTGAGCCAGCGCGCCCTGCAAACTGATCGTCCGCATGATGACGCGCAGTGCCAAGGGCAGGCCGAAATGCAGCAACAGACCGAGCTGCTTCTTGCGGTCGGCCTCAGCCTCCGCCCACAGCGAGAGTGCCGCGCGAGACTTGTCGGTTGTCAGGCCAAACAGGTTCGCACCGGAATAGCTCCCCCCCCGAAAATGGCGCCAGGTGCGCGTGTTGTCCGGGTACCGTGCCAGCAAGGTCTGGCGCTCGACCATCGCAACCGCAACGTCGCTTGCTTCCGCGCCTGAGATAAACTGTTCGATCATCTCGATTGTCAGTAGCGGATGATCGGCAGTCGTGACGAGGACCGGCCACGGAGCGTCGTTTGTCCCGGCAACCGCCTGAATGCTGTCCGAAATGCCGCGCCCGCTCTCCATCACCGAAATCCGCTTATCGTTCGGCAAGACCGGCCGAAGTGCGTCTGGTTCCTGTCCCAAAACGATGATGCGACCGATGACGGGAACATTGAGAAGCGTGGTTGCGACCCGGGCCAGCATCGGCACGCCGGCGACCGGAACCAAAGCCTTGTAGGTTTCTCCGAAGTGCGAAGCGAGGGGGTCAACGCCTGGTCTTTGCCCCGCCAGAATGATCGCTGACCATTGGGGTATCGTTGCTGTCATTTTGCAGTATCAACCATGAATGGTGATGCTGGGCAAGCGTCTCACTTCATCGTGTTGCATTATCCGCCATGCTTGAAACCAATTGTTGCAAGCGTAGCCGAATTTCATCCGGGAGAACAAATGCGTCACGTTTGTAATCGAGCACGCCGCCGAGCTTTCTCTCCATAAGCCCGTCATGATAACCTCCCATCAGGCCATTGATCGTCGCGAAACAAGACGCGACCAAGACATGATCGGCAGAGGGTTCCAAGGTCACAAGTGTCGCAAAACTCGCGCGAAACAGGCTGATAATCTTGCGGGCGTCATGAAACTCCTGCGCCGTGATGGATTGCTTTTCGAGGAAATGTGCAATCTCGATGGCTTTGCTTTTCATATAGCCCCGAAACTTTTCCGGTGTCGTCGGACGAAACCTGCCTGTTTCGGCGATCACCAGATTGACGAGCATTTCATCCAACAATAACCGCAACAGGATCGCGTTTCGACGGACTAATCCGCGCTTGTTGTTCTTGAACGCATCCTGGAGATTTCCCATCACACTGGTCAAACCGTCCAGCAGGATGGGGTAACGGTGTCGATCGCCAAACGTCGCAAAAACAAAGCGAAGGTGCTTGAACCGGGCCCGGGCGTGCTTGAATGTCAAACTATCGTCGGGATCGATCCGGCAATCTCGCGAAAGTGTCCTCGCGATCGCGACCAGTTTCTTCCTGTCAAGTCCTTGCTGCCATAGCGTCCTTGAGAGATCGAAGCTGGCCGCGAACAACTCGATATTTTTGGGCAGGGCGATCGAATCAGGCAGCCACGCATCCCAATCGACCGCGTCATTGTTCAGGATCTCGGCGAAGAGGGCATCGCGCGGCGTATGCCCGTATTGTGCCCGGTCGCTTTCTTCTTTGGCCGTCAAGGAATGGTTGATCATTTTGTCGGTCCATCGGGGCCATTTTCGTGCCCATGCCGACCAAGAAAAAATTGGAATGGACGTTCATCTACACCTGGGATGGAGCCATCGGATGCACGTGCGACGAACGACTAAACGGCACTGTGTCAAATGCCTGCATCGACACACCATAATCAACCTAACATACAGTTATTAAACGTATATATGGCCAAGTCCGGCCTTTCTTTTGCCTCAAATCCGTTCGACCAAACATGTGTGAAGCCACAGTAATCGGAGTAGTGAGTTGCGTAGTGTAAATGTATGTCTCGACGCTGGTCCCGGCGGCCCGGATCCGGTGACGTTGAAGTCGTTTTGTGACCGTCGCGATGCGTGATCTGGCACCGCTTATCGCGATTGTGGGGACGGATGGATCAGGCAAGACGACAATGAGCGCTGCGGTGATTGAACTGGTTCGCCATTATGGTCCGACCGATACGGCCCATCTTGGCCTCAAGTCCGGCGATATGGGGCGTGCGATCCAAAGGCTGCCGATTATCGGCAGTGCCATTGATTCGTTCATCATTAGAAAGGCTTTACGAGCAAGAGACACGCGGGGCGAGATCCCCGATCCCCTCACAGCGCTGGTGATCTTCTGCTTTTCTCAGTTTCGTGTGCGGCGGTTCAAGCGCATGATGCGCAAGCGTCGGGCTGGATACATCATTGTGACCGATCGCTACCCTCAGATCGACGTTCCCGGTTATTACGACGGTCCCGGACTTTCTGCGGCAAGGGCGACGGATCGATTGACGCGCTGGCTGGCACGGCACGAGTACCGGCAATATGCATGGATGGCCAGCTTCCACCCAGATCTGGTCATCAGGCTCAACGTTGATCTTGAAACCGCTTTTGCCCGCAAGCCGGACCATCGACGCGAATCGCTCCGTCAAAAGGTCAAAGTGACGCCTCAGCTGACGTTCGGAGGCGCGTTGATTGTTGACTTCGACAGCAAGGAGCCTTTTGAAACCCTGGTCCACAAGGTTCGCGCCACCATAGCCGCGCGCCTGGACACGATGGGCATTGCCATTTGCGACGCGTGATTGGCGCAGTGAATATCGAAATTTGAATTGACTGTTGTTTTTCCAAAACCTTGAAAGTTGGTGGTAGCCGTAATCGAAGAAGCCGCGTAGGGGAGCCGCTGGGATATCGACAGGGTAATTCGGAATATGTATCAGCAGGAAATGGCGAGGAGCGGTCATCGCCTCTTCAATATTCGCGGCAACTATATTTACATCATCATTGCAATTTCGACGCTGATTGCATGGTGCCGGCGCGATGTGGGGCCGTTCTCTGCACCTACGGCGGATTGCGCCTGGTTCTGGGTCTCGCTCGGTATAGCGAGTGCTGGCGCGCTGGTGCGTGTGCTCACATCCGGCTTTGCTGCGCTCGGAACATCCGGTCGAGCCAAGGTGGCGGCCGAAGCAAGCGAACTCAACACGACCGGTCCATATTCACTGGTCCGCAATCCGCTATATGTGGGACGGATTCTCAATTTCACGGGGCTGGCAATGCTCTCTGGCAGCTGGGTATTTGGCGCGATCGTGTTCCTGCTCGCGATTCTCGTTTATGAACGGATATCCGTTTATGAGGAGGAGTTTCTGCGCGACAAATTTGGTCCGGCGCATGCCGCATGGGCCAATTCGGTGCCTGCCCTGCTTCCGCGCTTGTCAGGCTGGGTCAACCCCAAATACCCCTTCTGGTGGAAACGCATGATCTGGCGCGAGCAGCACAAGATATTCCTGCTGGGGACGACGGTGTTTCTGACCTGGTTTGCAAGGTTGGGTTTTGATCAGGCGGCACTTGATGGCGGCGCGTGGCCCTGGGTCTGTGCATATGGCGGACTGGTTGTGATCTGGGTGGCCATCGGGGGCCTCAAGATGATCGGCATATTCAAAGAGCTCAGCTGACGACGGGAATGGCGCCGCTTGTTGCGGTGATTGGGTGGCGTCATTCGTGCCAACACCAGTGATCCGTCTGGAAATCGATGCCGGGACGGCGCTGGCGCGCAAGCCCGATCATGCGGTTGATCTACGCAGGGCAAAAGTGGCCGCAATACCACGCCTCACGTTCAACGGCGCCAGGATTGTCAATCTCGACGCGACAATGCCCTATGCCGAAGTCCTGGACTAAGTCTCTGCCCTTCGCCCGCCCCAATCGAGGTTGCGAGTGGCATACATGATGGCGGCAAGGGCGGCGAAGAGCATCAGCGATCCGATCAGCAGCGAGTAGGCCTCAAGGCTCAACAGGATGTCGAGCACCGCATAGAGCGCGGTCAGCAGTCCCCCAATATAGCTCGCCCGTTTCCAGCTCTTGAGGACTGCCGCCGAATAGGCCGTGATGAGCCCAATGATGGCAGCACTGGCAACGAGATAGGCGAAGGTGAAGCCGATCACTTCGGCAAAGGCGAGCAACAAGATGAAGAACAGCACCAGCCCCGCACCAACAAGCAGATACTCGACCGCCGAAATCCGCACGCCGCCGATAATGTCGAACATCAGCAAGGCAACAAACGTAAAGCCGATAAAGAGAAACCCGTATTTCGTCGCGCGCTCAACCTGGTCGTAAAGATCGACCGGCTGAATCAGGTCAACGCGCGCATCATAGTCTCCGGCGGACGATGCCCCCGTGACGCTGCGTTCTACCGGGCTTGCCCTCTCGACCGGTGCTGCGTCTTGCGATGCGACCAGTGATTGGCCTAGCGCAAGATTGCCAACACGATAGGTTGCGTTGAAACCGTCAGCCTTCACTTGTCGCGATGCTGGCAGGAACCCTCCCTGGAAACTCGGGTTTGGCCAGCTTGACTTGACCGTCCAGGTCGTATCGCCGGCGCGCGGGCTGAGGGTCAGCCAACCGTTCCCGCGGAACGCATAGTTGAAGTCTGTCGAGATCGGCGCGCTGAGCAGGGCTGATGCATCGACCCACGCATAAAAGCCGGCTCCGTTTGTGGACGGCAGGCCATTTCCGGTCTGGAGTATAAGGGGTTTTCCAACAATACTGACCGAAGGAGGCGGGCCGAACAGACCACGCGTATCAGACAGGCCGAAACGCAATTCTGCGCGGTCCAGCGCAAGGGCATTCGCGGCAACGCCAAAGCGGGCCAAGTCGGCTGGCAGGGCAAAGCGGGCATTGCCCTTGATCCCGGCCTCATAGACCACAGCTTCATAGATCGAGCGCTGTCGACGCTCGGGCTTCAGGATCGAATCGATGTTTGCAACTTCGGGGGCCAGCGTCAGTTCGCGCCAGACAAGGCGGGTCTTGGTGACCTGCTTGCCACCTTCCTCGACCGTTTCGGTGGTTTGCGCCTGATAGGGAATGACGAGTACTGGCCCGGCAATCGTCTGCGGCCCGCCCCAGCCTTCGGCAATTGACGTCTGCGCCGTTTCCGAGCGCGATTGGCGGTCGTAATTCATGAGATAAACGGAAAAGAGCGGGATCGAGAGCAGGAACCCGACAAGGATCGCCAGAAGGAGTTTTCCGCCCGGCGTCCGTTCGCGGCGTACCGGATCGAATACCGGTGTGGCTTCACTGGTCATAGCTGCGCTCCATAACTGTTCAGTTCATCGTAGAAAATGCACGACTCATCGTCAAGTAGGGTTTTCATCACGCTTGAGTGCGGATCGAGCCATGACAGCAGCGGCATACAGAATAACGGCCACAACCCCCCAGCGAAGCGTGTCCAAAGGCAGGGATTTGACGACGTAGGCCGCAATCAGCACGGCCGGAATTCCGCCCAAGGCGATGCCGATCACGATGGGAAAATCGATCCGGTTGGATTTCAGAAAGGAAAAACCTGCACTGGGCATCAGCGAGGCGCAGCTTCCCATCATGATCGGGAAGACGGCGGTCGGGTTCAGGCCCATGAGGCTGAGAACGGCAAGCGAAGGGGCATAGAGCCCGATTCCGGCAGTCATTAACCCGCCCATCACAAAGTGCGCGACAAAGGCCAGGATCATCAGCCCGGTTGGGAGGCTCAGCGCGCTGCCGCCTGGCGGCAGCAGTCCCAAGTTTTTTGCCGTGAACAGTATCGCGGCGATGAGCAGCGCGACGCTAACAACCAGTTGAAGCGTCTTCACATTCATGCGCTGGACTAGAGGAGCACCGACAAGCGCGCCTGCTACCGAGCACGCCATGCACCCGACGAGCAGAATCGGGTCGACCTGTACCAGCGTAATAAAGATCAGCGCCTGAGCAGTTGCGGGCAGTGCATGGCCGGTATTGAGGACAATTGGGATGAAACTGTCGGGCACAAGCCGGCGGAACTTGATCCATGCCGTCGATGGCGCAAAGCAACCAATTCCGAGCGTGTCGAAGAAGTTCGTTGCGGCCCCAAGGGCCACCGCTTCCCAACGGACTCCAAGGCTTCGGCGTGCGTGCGCCGTTTTGATCAACAGAGTCAGATAGGCCAGTCCCACGACAGCGAGAGCTGCCAGCAACATACCGACCATATTCACTTCCCCCTTTTCCCTGCCGCAAAGAACACCACGTTTGCTCTACCGGGGCAAGCGGCTCGGCTCGTCAGCAGATTTTCTGATAATATTTAACATAAAACATCTTGAATGATGAATGCCCTTTCCTACCTCTTGGTTGCCGGATGCCTTTGCGGGTC
>JANLST010000326.1:0-6313 GCA_031362505.1 Sphingomonadales bacterium | reverse complement strand
GCCTATCGCCAGGCTGGCGCGACGATTGCGGCCAATGCTGCAGACGTGTTCGCCAAGGCCGACATGATTGTGAAGGTCAAGGAACCCCAACCATCGGAATGGGTGATGCTGCGCGAAGGGCAGATCCTCTTCACCTATCTTCATCTGGCACCCGATCCTGAACAGACGAAGGGATTGATTGCATCGGGCTGCACGGCTGTTGCCTATGAAACCATCACAGACGAGACGGGCGGGCTGCCTTTGCTGGCACCGATGAGCGAAGTTGCGGGACGTCTGTCGATTGAGGCCGCCGGACTGGCACTCCGTCGATCCAATGGTGGTTCGGGCGTGTTGCTCGGCGGTGTTCCGGGTGTACAGGCGGGCCGCGTCGTTGTCATTGGCGGCGGTGTTGTCGGCACGCATGCGGCACGTATGGCGGTTGGCCTTGGGGCCGAAGTCACAATCATCGACCGCTCCATTCCGCGCCTGCGCCAGCTGGACGACATGTTCCAGGGGCGGGTGCGCACCCGTTTTTCGACAACAGACGCCATTGAAGCGGAAATCGCCATGGCGGATGCCGTGATCGGCGCTGTCCTTGTAGCAGGCGCGAGTGCACCAAAACTCGTGACCCGAAAGATGCTTGGGCTGATGAAGCCACATTCGGTTCTGGTCGATGTCGCAATCGATCAGGGTGGCTGCTTTGAAATGAGCAAGCCGACAACCCATTCTGATCCCACGTTCGAGGTTGACGGAATCATTCACTATTGCGTGGCGAACATGCCTGGCGCAGTTCCGCAAACCTCTAGCCACGCACTCAACAATGCCACACTCCCATTCGGATTGTCGCTCGCAAACAAGGGTCTCGACGCGATCCGCAACAATGCCGGATTGATGGCCGGCCTAAACGTACACAAGGGCATCGTGACCAACCAGGCCGTAGCGGAGAGCCTAGGGATCGCTTTTCAGGACGGCCAATCCGTTTTGGGCTGAAGCGCGCGGTTCAAAGGCTTGTTGAGAGTATTTGGGTCGTACAAATGCAATTTTGATCCTCTGTCGCGTTTTGCGATGCAAGGTAATGATCTACGCCCTGTGCTCAATTGTTTCTAATGATGATTATTAAAATAGGGAATGTTAGGCCAAATGGTGGCCAATCTGATTGCTGGACAGGGTAATTGCCTGACATAGGCACCTCGAATTCCGATCAGATGGGCAGACCAGATGAAGACGACAGCACGTGCGGTAGTGGTTGGCGGCGGCGTCGTCGGTGTGAGCACGCTCTATCACCTGGCCAAGCTGGGCTGGAACGACGTCGTTCTTCTCGAACGCAAGGAGCTGACTTCGGGTTCGACCTGGCATGCAGCCGGACTCCTGCCCCTGTTCAACCTCAGTTACTCGGTTGGGAAGCTGCATCAATATTCGGTCGGCCTCTACCCAAGTCTTGAAGCGGAAACAGAACTCAATGCCGGTTTCTCGCAGGTGTCCAATATACGACTGGCGACGACGCAAGATCGGCTGGATGAGTATCACTATTATGCGGGCGTGGCGCGGACCATCGGCGTCGATGTAAACTTCCTGACCGCCGAACAGGTCAAGGAAATCTGGCCGTTGTGCAATACCGAGGGCGTCATCGGGGCGATCCAGCATCCAGATGACGGCTATATCCAGCCAGCCGATTTGACTCAGGCCCTGGCAAAAGGGGCACGGCAGCGCGGAGCGACGATCTACCGGAACACGACCGTGACGGCTATCACCCAGCAGCCAAATGGCGAATGGCTTGTCTCGACCGATCAAGGCGATATCACGTGCGAGCATGTCATTTCGTGTTCGGGCAATTTCGCGCGGCAGACCGGCGCGATGGTCGGGCTGGACATTCCCGTGATCCCGGTGGAGCATCAATATATCGTTACGGAACAACATCCGGCGATCATGGAACGCAAACGCCAAGGCCTCCCTGAAATGGGCGTGCTGCGTGAATCCGATGCTTCCTATTATATGCGGGAGGAAGCAGGCGGCCTGCTGCTGGGTCCGTATGAGCTTGGTGCCCCCGCCTGTTATGTCGACGGGCCGGCGGCGAACAGTGAGTATGAACTCTTCCCCGATGCGCTGGAGCGGCTCGAGCCGTATATTCTGGCCGCAATGAGCCGCGTTCCCGCCTTTGGCGAAGTTGGCATCAAGAAGATCTACAACGGAGCCATCGCCTATACCCCCGACGGGTCGCCTATCGTCGGTCCGGCATGGGGCCTCAAAAACTTCTGGCTCAACGAAGGCCATAGTTTTGGGGTTACTGCCGCAGGCGGCGCGGGCTGGCAACTTGCCCACTGGATCGTCGATGGCGAACCGACCATTGACATGATGGGTGTCGATCCGCGCCGCTTCGGTGACTATGCCGGGCGGGGCTATCTCATCGAGAAGAATGAGGAAGCCTATGCCAAGGTCTTCTCGGTTCACTATCCCGATGAGGAGCGCGAGGCAGCGCGCGCCTTGCGTCGTACGCCCTGTTATGACCGGATGAAGGCCAAAGGCGCAGTCTTTGGTTCGGTATTCGGGTGGGAGCGCCCAAACTGGTTTGCGCCTGAAGGCTATCGCTTGACTGACGCTGATCTCGACCGGCCGGATGTGCTTTTGAACCATAATCATCCGGTGACGAACGATAGCGCTCCGATCCGCGAGAAATGGTCATTCCGCCGCTCCAACTATTTTGAGCACGTTGGCAATGAATGCCGCCATGTGAGCGCAAATGTCGGCCTTCAGGACATGAGCGCCTTCGCCAAGTGCGAAATTTCAGGGCCGGGAGCCGAAGGCTGGCTCGATCAGTTGCTGACCAATGCCGTTCCCAAAAAAGTGGGGCGAGTATCGCTTTCCTATCTCCTGACATCAAAGGGTGGGGTGCGCAGCGAATTTACCGTCTACAAGATGGCACCGCAGCGCTATTATCTCGTATCTGCGGGCGCATATGAGCGGCATGATCACGACTATCTGAAGAAGGCCATGCCGCACGACGGTTCGGTTTCGTTCGAGCGGCTGACGACATCGATGGGCGTGCTTGTGCTCGCTGGGCCGCGATCACGCGATGTGCTCAAGAAACTGACGGATACCGACTTGTCGAGCGAGGCCTTCCCTTGGTTGACGGGCAAGAAGGTGAGCATTGGTCTGGCGCAGGTCGATGCGTTGCGGGTCAATTTCATCGGTGAACTGGGTTGGGAAATCCATCACCCTATCGAGATGCAAAATTATATCTTCGACAAACTGTTCGAGGCCGGGGAGGCGTTCGACATCCGGCCCTTTGGCATCCGGGCGATGGATTCAATGCGGCTCGAAAAGGGGTACAAACTGATCCCGCGGGAATTATCGGTTGAGTATTCGGCGTTTGAAAGCGGCCTTGATCGCTTCGTCAGCCTGAAGAAACAGACTTTCTTTGGCCGCGATGCCTTGCTGGCATGGAAGGACAAGGGCGCCGCCAACGCGATGGTCACAATGGAAGTCCATGGCGTGACCGATGCCGATGCGCGGGGGTCAGAAGCGATTTATCGGGGTGACGAGGTTGTCGGACGTGCGACATCGGGCGGCTATGGCTGGCGTGTTGGCAAGTCGCTCGCGCTCGCAATGGTTAGGCCTGATCTCGCCGTTCCAGGAGGTCAATTCGAAATCGCCATTCTCGGCGTGCGCTACAAGGCCACGATTGTCGAGGATTCTCCATTCGACCCTGAAAATCACGCTTTAAGGAGTTAGGCCAATGTCTCGCTTCGAACATGTTTCAAACTGGTTGGGCAAGGACCGCAAGGGCCATACGTTGCCGAGCGAACTCTATGTCAGTGAAGAGGCATTCCAATTCGACACACAGGTCATGCTGAAATCGGTCTGGCTCTATGCCTGCACGGTTGCACATGTGAAGAACCCGGGTGACTTCTTCCTGTTCGAGCTGGCCAACAATTCGATCATCATCGTGCGCGGTCGCGACAATGAGGTGCGCGCATTCTACAACAGTTGCCGGCATCGTGGTTCCCGCATTTGCCTCGAGCAGTCGGGCCGGGTGCCCCGCCTGATGTGTCCCTATCATCAATGGACCTATGGGCTGGACGGCAACCTTCTCGCCGCGCGCAACATGGCGCCCGATTTTGACAAGCAGGATCACGGACTGACTCCTGTCGCGCTGGAGAATATCGGGGGGCTGATCTTCATTTGCATGAACGACAATCCGCCGCCGATCGATCGTGTGAAGGCCGACATTTCCGAGCAGATTGCGGTCTATGATCTCGATCATTGCAAGGTGGCGGTGCAGGACAATTTGATCGAGGATGCCAACTGGAAACTCGTGATGGAGAATAATCGCGAATGCTATCACTGCGATGCAGGCCATCCCGAACTGATCAGCGTGTTGGGCACCTATGGCTTTGGCAAGGGCTTGCCCGAAGATGGTGAGGCGGACGTTGTCGACGACAGCGCCTATGATGCACTGGTCGCGACAAAGCGCGAAGAATGGAAGGCGCTCGGCATTGACCGCGATCTGATCGAGTTTCCCGACGGTTGGTGGCACCGCGTCGCGCGGCTGGCGCTTGCCAATGGCGCGGTTACGCAGTCGATTGACGGCAAACTCGCGTCAAAGAAGCTCATTGGCCCGTTCAAGGAACCTGAAACCTCAAGCCTGTCGGTATGGACCCAGCCCAACAGCTGGCATCATTTCTGCTGCGATCATGTTGTCACATTCTCGCTGACCCCGTTGGCGGCAGACAAGACCTTGCTGCGCACAAGTTGGCTGGTGCACGAGGATGCAGTTGAGGGTGTCGATTATGATCCGGAGCATATCGCCGCACTCTGGCGCACGACGAACAATCAGGATTGTCATTTTTCCTGCATCAACCATCAGGGCATCAGCACCGATGGCTATCGTCAGGGCCCCTATGCCGTCGAAGAAAAACTGGTTGAGGATTTCAAGAATTTCTACGTCGAGAAATCCAGGGCCGCGCTGGAGCAGGATGCGGAATGACAGCGCTTCCTGAATATGGCTCAATGGTGGTCCATTCATCGAAATGGATAGAGGGTGAACGGCCCGGCGAACTGGTCCGCCCGCTCGTCGATGATCCGTCAGGATACAGGACGATGCTGATGAAGATCGCGCCTGGCTCTTTGGGTGCCAGGCATGCGCATGACGAAGTCGAACAGATCTACGTTCTGGAAGGCGATTTTTTTGATGAAGGAGGCAGCTATAAGACAGGTGATTTTGTGCTGCGTATGCCAGGCACGATGCACCGAGCTGGAAGTCAAAAGGGCTGCACGATTATAGTAGTTTATACTCCGCTTGCGGGAGCGCGCGCATGACGCGTTTCAGCGCGTTCAGCCTCTTTGCCAAGGCTCTGGGCGGTCACCAGAGTTGGCCGGAGCAATGGCCCGATGCTGCACCAAAACCGTCCTATGATGCGATCATCGTCGGTGCTGGCGGACATGGGCTTGGCGCCGCCTATTATCTGGCGAAGAAGTACGGCATCACCAATGTGGCGGTGATTGAAAAGGGCTGGCTCGGCGGCGGCAATACAGGCCGCAATACGACGATCATCCGCTCCAACTATCTCTATGACGAAAGCGCGCATCTCTATGATCACGCTGTCAAACTGTGGGACGGCCTGAGCCAGGAACTCAATTACAACACCATGTATTCAAAACGCGGCGTGATGATGCTCGCGCACAATGTGCACGATATCCAGAGTTTCAAACGCCACATTCACGCCAACCGGTTGAACGGTGTCGACAATGAATGGCTGACCACCGAAGAGGCCAAGGCCTATTGCCCACCACTGAACATCTCTCCCGATGCGCGCTACCCCGTGCTGGGGGCCGCCCTGCAGAGACGCGGGGGCACGGCGCGACACGATACCGTCGCATGGGGTTACGCTAGGGCTGCGGCAGCCCTGGGCGTGGACATTATCCAGAATTGCGCGGTGACGGGCATGCGCCGCGGCGCAGACGGCGCCATCGAAGGTGTTGAGACCGAACGCGGCTTTATTGCATCGAAGCGCGTCGGTGTCTCGGCGGCGGGGCACTCCTCGGTCATCATGCAAATGGCCGGTCTGGACTTTCCGCTCGAAAGCTATCCGCTCCAGGCGCTGGTCTCCGAGCCGATAAAACCCGTTTTCCCCTGTGTCGTGATGTCGAACACCGTCCATGCGTATATGAGCCAGTCGGACAAGGGAGAGTTGGTGATCGGTGCCGGGACCGACCAGTACGTCAGTTATTCGCAGCGGGGCGCGCTTCATATTGTCGAGCATACACTGGCCGCGATTTGCGAGATTTTCCCGATCTTCCGCCGGATGCGCATGCTCAGAAGCTGGGGCGGGATTGT
>JANLST010000307.1:0-4785 GCA_031362505.1 Sphingomonadales bacterium | reverse complement strand
TGCACTTGGCATCTGAATGAAGACAGAGCGGTCAGATCCGCCATATTCGAGGATCAGGACGCTGTGCCCCTCGGCACTCAAACGGTCAGCCAGCACGCAACCGGCAGAGCCCGCACCGACAATGATATAATCGAAGCTCTCAATAGGGTGCATCGATCGGCTCCATCGCTACATAGACACTCTTCAACTGGGTGTAATACTCGATTGCAGCCCGGCCATTTTCTCGCCCGAGACCGGATTGCTTGTTGCCGCCGAAAGGCAACTCGATTGGTGTGATGTTATAGGTATTGATCCAGCAGGTGCCTGCATCAAGTTCCGCAATGACGCGGTGCGCCCGATTTAGGTCGTTGGTGAAGATACCCGCCGCCAAACCGAATTCAGTCGCATTGGCCCGCGCGATCACTTCGTCTTCATCGTCGAAATCGAGCACCGCCATGACGGGGCCGAAAATCTCTTCGCGGACGATCGCCATGTCGTCGCTGCAGCCGGTAAAAATCGCCGGCGAGACAAAAGCTCCGCGCGCCAGATCACCCTGTGTCACACGCTTGCCGCCAGTCAGGAGTTTTGCCCCCTGCCGTTCTCCAAGCGCAATATAGCCCAGCACCTTTTCCATGTGCGCCTCAGAAATCAGCGCGCCGACATGTGTCGCCGGATCAAGCGGATCGCCGACAACCATCGCTTCGGTGCGCGCCTTCAGTTTTGCAAGGAAGGCCTCGCGCACCTTGCGTTGAACAAACACACGCGTGCCGTTCGTGCAGACTTCCCCCGCCGAATAGAAATTCGCGAGCAAGGCGCCCGACACGGCTTCATCCAGATTGGCGTCCTCGAACACGATCAGCGCTGATTTGCCACCGAGTTCGAGCGTCACATATTTGAGGGTGCTTGCAGCATCAATCATGACCTTCTTTCCCGTGCCAACCTCTCCGGTCAAAGACATCTTGGCGATGCCCGGATGAAGGCTGAGCAGCCGCCCTGTGTCGCCCTTGCCCTGAACAACCTGAAACAGCCCTACGGGTAATCCTGCCTCGCGATAGATTTTTTCAAGCTCTATAGCCGAAAGCGGTGTCAGTTCGGCAGGCTTGAAAATCATCGCATTGCCACACGCCAGCGCGGGCGCAGATTTCCAGCAGGCAATCTGGATCGGATAATTCCATGCCCCGATACCGCCGACCACGCCCAATGGTTCACGCCGCGTATAGCCGAAGGCACCCGTACCAAGATCGAAATGCTCACCCGCAATCGTCCGTGCGAGTCCGGCGAAATATTCGATGCAGTCCGCACCCGACAGCACGTCTACCGCAATCGTCTCCTGAATGGGTTTGCCGGTGTCGAGTGTTTCGAGCCGCGCCAGCACTTCATTGCGCTCAACAAGCAGTGCAGCTGCACGATGCAGAATGCGCCCACGTTCGACGCCGGGTACCTTGGCCCATCGCTTTTGTGCTTCCGCAGCACGCGCCACAGCGCGATCGATGTCGACCGCACTATCTATCCGGATCGTCGCCAACACGTCCCCATTGGCTGGATTGATCGTAACAAAGCTCTCCGGCGCAGGTGCAACCATGCCAGTCCCAACATTGCGGGCAATGAAATCAAGGATCAAATCTCGCGCGAGGCCACTCTGGAGTGCGGAACCACCCGTCATGGCAGAGCGCAACCAGACACCATCGATCATTGACGCGATGGTTTCGGCAAGCCGTCCAACCTCACTGGCATCAACCAATTGGCGGAGATCGAAACGCAGGTTGGAAAGCATCCGCTGTTGGTGCGCGCGCTGAACCCTTGCAAGTCGCGGCACATGAAGCGCCTGTCCCCAAAGGGACAACCAGACCCGCGCGGTTTCCTCGGCAAATTCATTGTGACCCAAATGCGCCTCAACCAGCGCCTCAACTCGCGCCCGCGGCCCGTCAGCCATGCGCCGCCGCGCAATGGCATAGTCATTCAGGCGGCGGACGACCGAGCGAAATACCGCTTCAAGGAGGGTCTCCTTGTCTCCAAAATAATGGACAACCAAACCGGCCGACACTTCTGCACGGGCAGCAACTTCATTGAACGTAAAATCAACAAGACCGATATCAGCCAAGGTCTTTGCGGCGGCAGCAATGATTTGTGGCCGACGAATCTCAGGATCACTGCGCATCATCTTAAATTATCTCAAACTGAACGTTGGTTCAATACCGAAGAAACTCTTCTACTCCGCGCGATGCAACACCAACAAGCCCTTCAGTGTTCCCACGCACATCAGCAACAGAACCAGTGCCAACGGCAGTCCAGTGGCGATCGCCCCCGCCTGAAGCGAAATCAGTCCGCCACTCAGCAACAATACAACGCCAATCCCTCCCACCGCAAAAAGCCAGATGACCTTTTGCCGCAACGGCGTATCGGTTCGCCCACCTGCCGTCATCGTATCAATGACAAGCGTCCCCGAATCCCAGCCCGTCACAAAGAAGATCAGGATGAGGCAGATCGAAACGAATGATGTCACTTGCGCCCAGGGAAGCGATCCGAGCAAGACAAACAACTGGGTGTCGAGTGACGCCTTGGCGAGGCCGGGCACGTTCCCGGAAACAATTTGCGCAATACTCGCATCGCCAAAGATCGTGAGCCAGATGATGCCAAGAAGACTTGGCGCAATCATGGCCCCCGCGATGAATTCTCGCACGGTGCGGCCCAGAGAAATGCGTGCCATGAACATGCCAACAAAGGGCGCCCAACTGATCCACCACGCCCAGTAGTAGACTGACCAATCGTGGTAGAATCCGGTATCTATCCGACCTACAGGATTGGAGAGTGCCGGGAGGTATGCAAGATAATTGACGATATTGGTGCCGATATCGCCAAGCAATCGCATGGCCGGACCTGTGACCAGAATGAAGACAAGGAGCGCGACGGCAACCCACATATTTGCTTCGCTCAGGATGCGGATGCCACGGTCAATGCCGCCGCGAACGGACAGGAACGTCACACCCGCCATGATCGAGATCAGCGCAAGGATAGAAAGCGGCGAACTGGCAATTCCGTATAGATAAGTTACGCCCGCCATCGCCTGTTGCGCGCCGAGCCCGAGCGAGGTCGCCAACCCGAAGATCGTGGCAAGCACCGCGAGTACCTCTATCACATCGCCCGTGCGACCCCAGACCGTTTTTCCAAAAAGCGGATAAAAGGATGAGCGTATCGAGAGCGGCATGTTGAAATCATAGGTAAACACCGCAAAACCAAGGCCGGTCACGGCAAAAATTGCCCAAGGGTGAAGCGACCAGTCAAAGATCGTCGCGGCCATTGCAAGACTGCGTGCGGAAGCGGCATCTCCCGCCACCCCTCCAAGAGGCGCAGCGGCGCCGCCAGCCATCGACGATGTGAAATGCGTAACCGGTTCGCCAACGCCATAGAAGACAAGGCCAATCCCCATCCCGGCACCGAACAACATTGAAAACCATGACATACGCGAATAATCGGGTGTGGCGCCCTTGCCGCCAAGGCGGATCCTGCCGAGCGGCGACAGCGCTACTACGACGCAAAACAGCAGGAGCAGGTTGCCGACCGACATGAAGAACCAGTCAAACTGCGAGACGGCTCCGGCACGAAGGTTGGAAAACAGCTCGGCCGAAGACTGAGGCGCGATCACGCTAAAGAGAATGACGGCAAGCGATATAAGTGCCGTCGGAAAAAACACGGCGGGATTGATGAGCATGCCTGCCCATGTGCGGTTGGACTTGCCATAGGCCCCGAGTTCGATCGCTTTGGTCCAGTCCGCCATTTTACCCCCCAGTTGACGTCAATGGGTGGCAGCCGTCGTCAACGCTGTCCAGAGCCAGGGTGAAAAGCTGCACCAAACCTCGACATGAAAGCAATCATCTGCCTCGCGGATAAGGATGATCTCGACGGTTTCGTATATGGTGCGTGTAGCGCGGCCTGCGGCGAACAATTCAAGGTTTAGTGGACAGCCCGACATCAGCACCTCTGCCGCGCGCGCGCCTTCGACAATCAGACAGATCGCCCGCTCGCTGACGTCTGTAACAGCAAGGGGCAAACCTTCGCCCATCGGAATGGCTGTGCCTTCGCCTGCGCGAAGAAGCCATTCATCGGGTCCAAGACAGGCAATGCCGCCTTCTGTCGCACCGATCTTGTGAGGAAATCGTGCATTGAACAAGGTCTCGAGCGCCTGTGGCTGGCGAGCCCGTATTGAATAACGCGCCATCGGTGCTGCGAGGCTGATCGTCACGCCCTCCCCTACAAAGGGCACCGTCGGAACCGGTTCGGCGCGGACCAAAGTGTCAGACATTGAGCCGCGTTCCTTCGGGATCGTAGAAAACCATGCCGCCTATCCTTGCAGTATGGGTCTTGCCAGGCATCGGGATATGCAATGTTTCTCCCGTCCGCCCCTGCCCGCCTGCCACAAGTGCCAGCGCGATCGAGCGGCCCAGCGTAGCACTCCAGTAGGACGAGGTGACATGGCCAATCATCTTCATCGGAATCGGCTGATCGGGATCAGCAACAATCTGCGCGCCTTCTTCAAGGACGACTTTGGGATCGTCCGTCAGCAAGCCCACCAGTTGCTTTCGTCCGGACGCGACAATGTCCGGCCGCGCGAGCGAACGACGACCAACAAAATCGGGCTTTTTCTTGCCCACCGCCCAGCCTAGCCCCGCATCATAGGGCGTTACCGTGCCGTCAGTGTCCTGCCCGACAATGATGAAGCCCTTTTCTGCACGGAGCACGTGCATCGCCTCGGTGCCATAGGGCGTGATGCCAAATTGCGCACCTTCGGCCATGATCCGCTCCCAAACG
>JANLST010000206.1:0-10141 GCA_031362505.1 Sphingomonadales bacterium | reverse complement strand
TCCCGAGCAGCAGGGTGGCGTTCCCTTAACCAAGGAACTTCTTGATGCTGCTATTCAGGGCAAGTTGAACGGACCGCCAAGTCGCAGAATAATGGGATCCGAACTCGCTGGAACCATCGCCCGCCACCCGATGCACCATCTCGGCGGCTTTTACGCCAAACCCCGCCCCTTCCTGCCCGGCGATTTCGTCACGACCGACAGTGGCACTGGCCTCGTCCACATGTCGCCCGATCATGGCGAGGACGATTTCGATCTGTGCAAGGCTAATGGCATCGATCCGGTCTTCGCGGTCGAAGGCGATGGCAAGTATCGCGAGGACTGGGCGTGGCTCGGCGGGCAGGGCTCGGTCATCAATGCGAAGTTCAACGCGCCCGATGGCCCGATCTGTTCGGACCTGCGCGACGCGGGCGGCTTGCTCGCGGCCTCGGCGGATTACCAGCACAGCTATCCGCATTCGTGGCGCTCCAAGGCCAAGGTCATCTACCGCTGCACCCCGCAATGGTTCGTGCCGATGGACAGGGAGATACCCTCGCCCCCTTCAGGGGGAGAGGGTCGGCAGAGCGACGCGATGCCGGGGAGAGGGGGGAGTTTTGGCGCTTCCTCGACTCCCCCCTCTCCCTTCGCCGCTGACGCGGCTCTTCCCTCTCCCCCTGAAGGGGGCGAGGGAGCTACCCTGCGGGAGACAGCGATGCGCGCCATCGCCGCGACCCGCTTCGTCCCCGAAAAGGGCCGCAACCGGCTCGGGTCAATGGTTGAGGGCCGCCCCGATTGGGTGCTGAGCCGCCAGCGTGCTTGGGGCGTGCCGATCACGCTTTTCGTTGATCGCAAGACCGGGCAGTATCTCTGCGATCCTGCCGTCAACGCGCGGATCATTGCTGCCGTCCGCGAAAAGGGCGTCGATGCGTGGAGTGAGGACGCGGCGCAGGCGATGCTCGGCAATGATTATGCGCTCGCCGATTATGAGCGCGTGACCGACATTCTCGACGTCTGGTTCGATAGCGGCTGCACACATGCCTTCGTCCTCGAATCGGGACGCTGGCCGGACATGATGCGCCCGCAGGGCTATGCGGGGCCGCCAGCCGACCTCTATCTCGAAGGCAGCGACCAGCATCGCGGCTGGTTCCAGTCCTCGCTCCTTGAAAGCTGCGGCACGCGCGGCCGGGCACCCTACAAGGCGGTGCTGACCCACGGCTTCACGATGGCGCAGGACGGGCGCAAAATGTCCAAGTCGCTGGGCAATACCGTCAACCCGCTCGACCTGATGCGCGATTATGGCGCGGACATTTTGCGGCTCTGGGCGCTGACCGTCGATTTCACCGAGGATCACCGGATCGGGAAGGAAATCCTGAACGGGGTGGCCGACCAGTATCGCAAGCTGCGCAACACTTTCCGCTATCTGCTTGGCGCGCTCGAGGGATTTGGCGACGAAGAGCGCGTGGATCCGGCGGAGATGCCGGAGCTGGAACGCTATGTGCTTCACCTGCTCGCAGATATGGATGGCAAATTGCGGCAGGCGGTCGATGATTTCGATTTCAACACCTATGTGCGGCTGCTGACGGATTTCGCGAACAACGATTTGTCGGCCTTCTTCTTCGATATCCGAAAGGACTCGCTCTATTGCGACGCACCGACCTCGCTGAAGCGCCGGGCGTATCGGACAGTGCTCGACACGCTGTTCCACGCGCTGGTGCGCTATGCGGCACCGGTGCTGGTGTTTACGGCGGAGGAAATCTGGCAGACACGTTTTCCCGATGAGGGGACGTCGGTGCATTTCCTCGATTGGCCTGAGGTGGATGCGGGATGGTTGGATGAGAATCAGGCGATTGTTTGGGACGTTTTGCGTGATTTGCGCCGACAGGTGACCGAGGCAATCGAACCGCTGCGACGCGACAAGACGATCGGCTCATCTTTGGAGGCGAACGTCTCAATTCTAGTATCCGCCGGTAATCGATTGGAGCCGGTTGTAACTGAGAACATCGACTTTGCGGAACTCTTTATTACCGGTGCAGCTAGCGTCGATATCGGATTAATCGACACAAGTATTGAACTTCAATCGCTGACTGTTGATCGCACCACCAACCACAAATGCGGTCGCTGCTGGCGGCACCTGCCCGAAGTCACGGAAGACGGCACGCTCTGCGCGCGGTGCGATGAGGTGGTAAATGGCTGATTCCAAACGCCGCAATGGCCTGTTGCTGGCGCTCGCCATCTTCACGATCGATCAGGTGATGAAGTATCTCGTCACCGGACCGTTCGGCCTGGAAATGGAAGGCGATTCTCTTTATCTTTTGCCCATCTTCAATCTGACGCTGGTCCACAATTATGGCGTGTCACTCGGCATGCTGACTGCCGAAAGCAATGCGATGCGCTGGGGGCTGGTCGCGCTGACCGGCGGAATCAGCCTGTTCGTGGCAAGCTGGCTTTGGCGCGAACGCAACCGGACGGATCTGCTTGGGCTGGGATTCATCCTGGGAGGTGCAGTCGGCAATTTGATCGATCGGATCCGTTTCGGCCATGTCGTTGACTATGCCGATTTGCATTTTGGCGAATTCAGACCCTTTTTGGTCTTCAATGTTGCTGACGCTGCGATTACGATAGGCGTATTGATCCTGCTGGCCCGTGCCCTGTTGGTGCGTGACCGGAAACCAAAGGCGGAGAATGAGAATGCGTAAATTGATTGTTGCGGGCGCGATGCTGAGCCTGCTGTCCGCCTGTGGCACGTCGAGCGGCGTGTTTGGCCGCAACCGGCCCGATGAATTCGCCGTATCGCGTGCGGCGCCGCTCGTGGTCCCACCCGATTTTGCGCTCGTGCCCCCTGCCCCCGGCGCACCGCGTCCTCAGGAAGCGGATTCGTCGACCCAGGCGCTTCAGGCCATGTTTGGCGGTCAGGCTGCACGCAGCCCGGTTGAAGGCGCTGCCGTTACCGCAGCCGGTGGCAATCGCGCCCAGCCGGGAATCCGCTCAAACGCTGGCGATCCCACGACCAATGTGGTCGACAAGGGTTCTGTCACGCGTGACATCATTGCCGCACCTGAAGGCGACGGGGCGCAAGCCAAGGCAACGACGCCGCAATAGGCTCCAAAGAAAAGGCCGGGGCGGTTTTCACTGCCCCGGCCTCTCCCGGCCAAACATGGCATTCCGGTCGCTAGAACGCTACGCCGACTGAACCGAAGACACCGCCCTTACTGATATTACTGCCGCTCGGGCTGATAAGCGCCTTGTTTGTGTCCACATAGGACACCCCGAAAACCAGGTTTTTCCAAGTGTAGGTCGCGCCGATGTTCCAGTCGGTATAGCCTTTGCCGATGGTCAGGTAGCTTGGACCATAGCTGTGACCCAGATGGCCTGAAATGGCGAGCGGAGTATTCGGAATCCCGCCCGAAAGATCCAATGCAAGGTAAAGACTGTCTTCCTTGCCTGCACCGATCGAAAGCGCGCTTGCCTTCGGTGCATAGGCTGCACTGACCTTGCCTGTAACCGGACCAAAGGTGTGCGAGATGCCGATATAGGGTTCGAAAAAGTCGCTGTCATAGCCAGGGACGATCTTTTCCGCGCCGGGATAGTAGTAATAGAGAACGCCGACATCAACGGTCGTTCCGCCAAAGCTCTTCTTGAAACCGGCGATCAGGTCGATTTCCTGGTCCGATCCGCCAGCGACATAATCGTCGATCGAAGAACCCCAGACCGTCGCGTAGAAACCGGATTTGTGAGCGACAGTGAAAGTGCCCTGGACCGCAAAATCCTTGTCGGTCTGTGAAATGCCGCGGAAACGATAATCGGAGACCATTGTGGCGCCGCCCGTAATGGTGATGGCGGGCGGAGCCTCTTCCTGCGCCAATGCAGGCGTGGATGCGAGAGTAAGAGCAAGGCCCAAAAGTGGGCCGAAGGACGTGCGCATGAAATTCCCCTTTGGGTTGGTTGCGTCGTCCCACCTGCGTTGCTGTTCTTGGCCTCTCTGGCACGTGTCTGATCAAAAAAAGGTCAGATGCCCGGGGCCTCAATGACAGCGACCAGGAAAGTCTGGCGAAAAATATTGCATCGCACAAGAAAAAACGACAGCGACGCTTACTTGTTTGCAAACTGTTGCCCTTGCGCAACAATATGATGTCCGCCCTGCCCTTCTTGAATAGATGTGCGCTGGCCCTAGGATGGGGCGATGTTTACGGACAATTTTCGCGCTTGATCGCACCTTTCGCCCTTCCAGATATGCCTCTTGGCAATATAATCCTGATGGGTGTGATGACCTTCGTAGCAGCCGGAATCCGCGGGGTGACCGGTTTTGGCATGGCGATTGTTCTTGTGCCGCTGCTGACACTGGTCGTCCGTCCGGACGAGGCCGTGGTTGTTGCTATCCTGCTTCAGTTTCTGATCGGCCCCGTTGGTCTGAAGGCGATCCTCGCCGACAGCGAGCGGCCCTCCAGCCTGATCATTGCGGGTAATGCCATGCTGGCCACGCCGCTCGGACTTTTGTTGCTGGCGCGAATCAGCCCCGATTTGGCACGGATCCTGATTGCCGGGATTGCGATCAGCGCCTTCCTGCTTGTCCTGATTCCAAAACAGGGCACCAAGCCGCTTCACCTTTTCTACACGATTGCAACGGGTCTGGCTGCTGGCGTTCTGACGGGTTTCGCCGGAATGCCGGGCCCGCCAGTTGTCCCCTACTACCTGCGCCACGGAGTTTCGCCGCACCAGGCACGCGCATCGATGATGCTGGTCTTTTTCGCAACAGCGATTGCCGGAACCCTTGCGGCCTTCGTGTCGGGATTGGCGACCACCAAACTCGTACTGGTCACGCTCGCTCTTCTGCCGCCGATGCTAGCCGGTAACTGGCTCGGCGCGCGCGCCTTTGGCAAGATGGATCCTGTGCTCTGGCGGATTGGCGTATCGATCCTGTTGGGCGGAGCCGCGCTTTCTGCGGTATGGCGCGCCTTGACCTAGACCTTGATCGATCGTGCTCTAAGCCTCGCTTCGCAAAGGTCGGGCGAGCAAACTGCCGACAACCTGCTCGACAGGTTCGTGACCCTCAAGGAGAACACAAACAGCATCAACGACTGGCATATCCACTCCCAATGCGCGTGCCGCTCTTTGCAAGACGGGAGCCGTAAACGCCCCTTCGGCAATCGTTCGGTGACTTGCCAATAAAGCGCCCGCATCCTGCCCTTCGCCAAGTCCCACGCCCAGCGAGAAATTTCGAGACGCCATCGATGAACAGGTAAGAACCAGATCTCCCAGACCGGACAGGCCGGCGAGGGTCTCGGCACGCGCGCCTTTGGCGAGCCCGAAACGGGTCATCTCGGCAAAGCCGCGCGCAATCAGCGCAGCCCGCGCATTCTGGCCGAGTCCTCGTCCCTCAACCACGCCACAGGCAATGGCGAGAACGTTCTTGACTGCTCCCCCAATCTCCGCCCCAACAACGTCATCGGACAGATAGGGCCGGAAACGGGCGTGCGCGAGGCGATTGGCAAGCAGCCCGGCCAGATCAGCATCTTCGCAGGCCAATGTAACGGCCGTCGGCAGGCCACGCGCGACTTCATGAGCAAATGTCGGCCCACTCAGCACGGCAATAGGGGCCTCCGGGCAAATTTCATGCGCCACCTCGGACATGAGCTGCATCGTTTCGGCTTCTATACCCTTGGCGCACAGGACAAGTGGGCGCTTGCCCACGTTGGCGCCGGCCAGCACGGCACGCAGATGCTGGGCAGGTGTAACCAGCAACAGGACGTCGCAATCGGACAGGTCCGAATATGTGCTGGTCGCATGGATCAGCGGGGAAAGGGGGATGCCCTTGAGAAACAATTCATTCTCATGATTGTCATTGATCGCCGCCAGGACCTCTGGTTCGCGCGCCCACAGCGTGACCGGTTCGCCATCGGCAGCCAGAACCTGCGCCAGCGCTGTGCCCCAGGCCCCCGCGCCGATCACGCCTGTGTTCATGCCTTCACTCCTGCGCCGCGCACCTTTTCAGCATCCGGGTCGAGTGGCCAGCGCGGTCGTGCCTCTAAATCGAGCCCGTCAGTCAGACCGACTGCGAAACGTTCCGCGCCGGCCCAGCCGATCATTGCGGCATTATCCGTACAAAGCCAGAGCGGTGGCGCAACAAAAGGAAGGCCGCGCTGTTTGGCGAGTTTTTCAAGCGCACCACGAATCGAGCGATTAGCCGCGACACCCCCTGCCAAAACCAGAGCCGTGGCTTCGGGCGCCACGTCTATAGCGCGGCCCGTCCGGTCCAAAAGGCAGTCGACCACGGCCTGCTGAAACGCGGCCGCAATATCTTCGATCCGATAGCGCTGCGAATCTCGAGCGCGCAGCACGGCACTTTTCAGGCCGGCGAATGAGAAATGCGGTTCCGCGCTCCCCAATAATGGCCGGGGTAGTGGTACGGCATCAGCATTTCCTGACGCTGCGCTGGCCTCAACAGCCGGGCCGCCAGGAAAGCCCAGGCCGAGCAACTTTGCTGTCTTGTCAAAAGCCTCCCCGGCTGCATCGTCTATCGTTGTCGCAAGTCGCCGATAGCGCCCAACTCCAGACACCAGCAGCAACTGGCAATGCCCGCCTGACACCAGCAGCAAGAGATAGGGAAAATGTAACGAGGCGTCCGCCAGACGGGGCGAAAGGGCATGGCCTTCCAGATGATTGACGGCAATCAATGGCTTGCCAGAAGCGTGGCAAAGTGCCTTGGCCGTCCCCAGCCCGACCATCACCCCGCCAATCAGGCCGGGCCCCGCGGTGGCTGCAATGGCGTCCAGTTGGCTGAGCGTCATGCCGGCGTCGGCGAGAGCGGCTTCAATCAACGGTGCCAATATCTCGACATGGGCCCGTGCTGCGATTTCGGGAACCACCCCGCCAAAGGGCCGATGATTTTCTTCCTGCCCCGCGAGACGATGCGACAGAACCTCACGGCCACTCGTGACCAACGCGGCAGCCGTTTCGTCGCAACTCGATTCTATGCCCAGGATGACCGCCATGGGCTTCCCTCTAGCCGCCAGTGCCGTTAGCACAAGCCGCGATGGCCAACCCAGACAAACCCCTGCGGCTCGGGACACGTGGATCACCGCTCGCGCTTGCCCAGGCGCATACAGTGCGTGAAGGGCTGATCGCTGCACATGGTTGGGATGCAGACGCGATCGTACTGGTCCCAATTGTTGCAAGCGGAGACCGGATCCAGGATCGGGCGCTCGCTGATGTAGGTGGCAAGGCACTTTGGACCAAGGAACTCGACGCCGCACTTTTGACTGGCCAAATTGATATTGCTGTCCATTCGATGAAGGACGTGGAAACGATCCGCCCTGATGCATTGGCCATCGTCGCAATGCTTGTGCGAGCCGATGTCCGTGATCGGCTGGTCGGTGCCAAAAGCATTGACGAATTGCCGAACGGGGCAAGGTTTGGAACGAGTGCACCGCGCCGCCGGGCACAGGTTCTGCGCCTGCGGCCAGACCTTGAAATCACCCTGTTGCGCGGAAACGTCCAGACAAGGCTGGCCAAGCTCGCACGGGGGGACGTCGATGCAACCCTCCTGGCCGCGGCTGGGTTGAATCGGCTGGAGATGCACGACATCGGCACCGCCATTCCTGTCGAAACCCTCCTCCCTGCGCCCGCACAGGGAGCAATCGGGATTGAGGCCTTGGCCGATAACAAACGCGTGCGTGACTGGCTTAGTGCGATCAATTGTGATTCAACCTTTTCCTGCGTAACCTCGGAACGTGCCCTGCTCTTAGGATTGGCAGGCGACTGCCGTTCTCCTGTTGCAGCCCTTGCGGCGATAGAGGGAAAAATGATCAGTCTGCGTGCAGAAATATATGCGCCTGATGGCGATCAAGTCGAGATCGGGGAGGTGCTGTTCAAACCGGGGAGCGATGCTCCCGCGGCGTTGGGCCGGGAGATGTTGGCGCGTGCTCATTCCGCCATTCGTGCGGTCTTCAAAGCGTGATCCGCCCGCTCCTCATTGTCCGCCCGGAGCCCGGCAACGCAAATACGGTAGCGCGGGCTCGCGCATTTGAACTCGATGTGCGGGCCGTTCCGTTTTTTGCGATCCGGCCGATCTCATGGACGGCCCCCGATCCTGCGCCCTATGTTGGAGTACTTCTGACCAGCGCAAGTGCCCTGCGGCTTGCAGGGCCCGACCTGAAGCGCTTTACGCATCTCCCGGCTTTTGCGGTCGGTGGAGTCACGGCAAACCTGGCTCGCGATGCTGGGTTCGTCTCAGTCGTTGAAGGGGATAGCGATGTGACGCGGCTGGTCGGCAAGATCGCGACGCTTGGCCTGCACCGCTTGCTGCATGTCTGTGGAGCGGACGTCCGTCCGTTTGATCCATACGGAATCGTGATTGACCGCTGTATCGTCTATTGCGCCGAACCGGTGGCGCCGCTTGTCGAACTGGCGTCAATCATAGCTGAAAGACCAGTTGTCCTTATTCATTCACCGCGCGCCGGGGCGAGGCTGGCCGAACTGGTCGAACCGACCGAACGGGCAAGGGTCGCACTGGTCGCGATCAGTGCCAACGCGGCAGAAGCGGCCGGCACGGGATGGGAAGAGGTTGCGATTGCGTCCGAACCGCGCGATGAAGCCTTGTTGAATGAAGCGGCACGCCTGTGTCGCTAGAGAAAAACGGGATCGTTTGATGGTATTCGATACAAGCGCTGCGTCACAGTTGCCGCGCAAACCGCGATCATTACGATCGCTGATGCTTGTCCTGGGATTCGCATTCATTGCCGGGATTGCGGCAATGGGCTGGGGTCTGTCACGATGGGAAGGCGCACGGCATTGGCTCTTCGGATCTCCAGATGTTGAGCAACCCTCCTTGGCCTATGAAGCCCCCCCGGCGACTGTTGGTGTTCCCGCACCCACGCTGACAACACCTGATCTTGCATCGCGAATGGCTGCGATCGAGGCTCGGATGGCTCACCTGGAGACACTCGAAAACACAGCTGGAACCGGCTCGACACGCGCCGAAGCCCTGCTCGTTACCTTTGCGGCACGACGCGCGATCGATCGCGGACTCGGACTTGGCTATGTCGAAGGGCTGTTGAACCAGCGATTTGGCGCAACCCAGCCGCGGGCAGTTGGCACGATCATCGCGGCAGCACGGCAACCGGCCACGCTGGACCAGCTGCGCGTCGGGCTCAATGCCGTTGGACCTGAATTGGCACGCGCCGCGCCGGATCAAGGCTGGTGGGCTGGCGTAAAGCAAGGATTTTCTGGTGTCTTTGTTGTTCGCAAGTCCGGCACTGCCTCGCCCGATCCGGCTGCGCGCACCCTGCGCGCCGCTCAACTGGTGGATAGCGGTCGGGTTGATCTTGCCTTGATCGAAGTGGCCAGGCTGCCCAATCGTGATCGGGCTGCCGCCTGGATTATCATGGCAAGACGCTATGTCGAGGCCCATCGCGCCCTCGACTTGCTTGAAGCCGCTGCCATTACTTCAGCGGATCGGGCCCAAGCGTTACCCGAGCCCGCCGGGTCGCTCTAAATCCCTGGCGTCTTGTAATGATGCCAGGCGAAGACGGCGGCAGCGCCTCGGTGCGGCCGCCATGCCTCTCCAATTTCACGCACTCTTTTCTCGCTTGGCCGTTCGGATAAGCCCATGATCGCGCCGACATCAATCTGCACGGCCAGATCTCCGGCAGGCCAGATATCGGGTCTGCCTTCTGCGAAAAGCAGGTAAATTTCCGCCGACCAGCGGCCAATTCCCTTGACCTGCGTCAGCAACGTGATGGCGGCCTCATCTTCGTCAGGCAAATTATGAAGGCTTAGTTCTCCGGACTTGACAAGTTCGGCAAGACTCCGAGCATAACCCTGTTTCTGCCTTGAAAGACCACACGCGCGCAGTTCGTCAAACGAAGCGCTGATGATGGCATCGGGGTTGGTCATATCCCCCCGATCGGTTTCAAGCTTGCCCCAGACAGACGCCGCCGCCTGAAAACTGACCTGCTGGCCCACTATTGTTCGAAGCAAGGTTTCATAGCCTCGATCGCGCCGTCTGGGCTCAGGATAACCGACTTGAGCAATAGCCGACGCAAAGCGCGGTTCGATTTCCGACAGGGCATCCAGTGACACCTTTAACTGCTCTGCCGATAATCCCATTGTCGAATCCTTGTTTTGCCTCTAGCGAGCGCGCGAACCACCGCTAAACGAACATATGGGG
>JANLST010000191.1:0-2158 GCA_031362505.1 Sphingomonadales bacterium | reverse complement strand
GATCTGTTGTCCGATGTCGTCAACGCGCGCATCGAAGGCGAGCCGCCTCTCAATGACGCGGAGATACTTTCCGTTGCGCAGCAATTGATGGTCGCTGGAAACGAGACCACGACCCATGCGATCGCAGGTGGCATCGTTCATATGGCGAGGAATCCGGATCAGGCCGCGAAGTTGAGAGCTGATCCCAAGCTGATCCCCAATGCGGTCGAAGAGGTCTTGCGACTGGACACGCCGACCGCAGGTATGTGGCGGGTCGTGACGCGCGATTGTGAGCTTGGTGGCCATGAATTCAAAGGCGGAACAATGGTTCTCGTCCGCTATGCCGCCGGCAATCGTGATCCGATCCAATTTCCCGATCCCGACAAATTCGATGTTGAGCGGAAAAATGCGCGTACCCATCTCGCCTTTGGCAAGGGCATCCACATGTGTGTCGGCAATATGCTGTCTCGCAAGGAAATGACGGTTGCGTTTGAAACGCTGCTCGACCGTCTGGATGATATTCGTCTTGCCGAGGGCGCAAAGCTCGAGGTTGCACCCAATATGCTCTTGCGCGGGTATAAATCTGTTCCGATAACCTTCAGGAAGCGCGGATGAATTTCGACCTCGACGAAAATCAGAACCTGTTCAAGGCGACAGTCGAACGGTTTTCGGCGAGCACCGATGTTCCTGCTCGACTTCGAACCCGCAA
This sequence comes from Sphingomonadales bacterium, assembly GCA_031362505.1. GTDB lineage: Bacteria > Pseudomonadota > Alphaproteobacteria > Sphingomonadales > Sphingomonadaceae > Aquisediminimonas. Next base: position 1,470 of record JANLST010000191.1, on the reverse strand, counting down.
GCTTGACGGCGGCTTCGACCGAGCACGCTGGAAGGAAATGGCTGAACTGGGGCTGATCGCCCTTGCTGCGTCGGAGAGTGATGGCGGGCTTGGCGGTTCGTCGCTGGATTGCGCTGTGGTTGCGCAAGCTTTGGGCCGTGGCCAGGCGGTGGAGCCATGGTTGGAATGCGGGTTCCTGCCGGCTCGATTGCTCGCAGGGACGCCGATGATCGAGTCGGTCATTTCTGGCGAGACTTTGACCGCTTTTGCCTTTGCAGAGGCTGGTCGGCGCTATGCAATGGATGCCGTGCAAGTGCGGGCTCGAAAGACGGCTGGCGGCTATCTCGTTTCTGGCGAAAAACAATTCGTTCTTGGCGGAGCGACGGCTGATCTTTTCATCGTGACGGCGAAATTGGATGGGCAGACAGTTGCCTTTGCGGTGCCGAGAGATGCGAAAGGCGTGGCCTTAAAGGCCTTTCCAGTTGTGGATGGCAGTTTCGCTGCAGTCCTGATGCTCCACGATGTCTTGGTTGAGGCCCCCTTGCCCAATGGACCGGAACGATTGGACAAGGCGGTCGATGATGGACGTCTGATGGCAGCAGCCGAGATGACAGGACTTGCCCATCGCTTGTTCGACGACACGCTGGAATATGTGAAAACCCGCGAGCAGTTCGGGCAGCCGCTTGGCCGCTTTCAGGTCATCCAGCACAATATGGTGGGCGGCTATAAGAAGGTCGAACTGATGGAATCGGCTCTGTACCGAGCCTTGTTGGCCCAACCGGAAAACTGGGCAAATGAGATGCGTGGTCTAAAGGCTTTTGTCGGAGAAGCAGCAATTGCGGTCGCCCATTTGGCGGTGCAGATGCACGGCGGAATGGGAACGACGGACGAATTGGGTATCGGACATGGGCTGAAGCGGATCATGTTGTTGTCAAAACTTTTTGGCGACCCGGCGTCCGATCTGGCCACATATGCTCGGGCTGCGTGAAGGGGGAATTTCAGACATGGATATGAACTTCAGCACTGAAGATCTCGCTTTTCGGGATACGGTTCGTGACTTTTTGGGCAAAAAACTGAACGCGCGACTGCGTGAGGGAGCGGCGAATACGCCGAGTGTTTTCACAGAGCCGGACATCACGCGTGAATGGCAGTCAATCCTCTATGAAAAGGGCTGGTTGGCATCCTCCTGGCCTGTCGAAGACGGCGGCCCTGGCTGGACGCCGATGCAGAAATACCTGTTCGAAAAAGAGTGTGCGATCGCCGGGACTCCGGCTTTACCCATACTTGGTTTGAGGCTTGTTGGTCCGGTGATCTGCAAGTTTGGGACACCGGCCCAAAAGGCACATTTTCTGCCGCGTATATTGTCTGGTGAGGATTATTGGTGCCAGGGATACTCTGAACCCGGATCAGGCTCGGACCTCGCTTCGCTCAAGACGCGGGCAGTCAGACAGGGCGACAAATACGTTATCAATGGATCGAAGATCTGGACGA
>JANLST010000100.1:0-4095 GCA_031362505.1 Sphingomonadales bacterium | reverse complement strand
TCATCCTGGCTAGGCGCACGATCCTGTCGCGCCGCTGATCGACGACGATGTGCAGAGATGACGCCACGGCGAAAGCGCAATGAGCCGGTCGGAAAGTCGACCGCGCTGTGCATTTGGAATCCGTCCCAAAACGGGTCTGAGCGGGATTTTCCAGTTTTTCATTGGTGGTCGACGGAACATCCGCATGATCTTCAGGTTAAGGCAGCATCAACAAGAAAAACAGGGCCTTAACTATGAAAAACCAGATACTGGCTGCCGCGACATTGGCTTTGGCCCTCCCCACGGCGTCTCATGCTGCAGTCGATCTGACCGTCAATTTTGGCGCATCGACATTGATTCCGAATACCAACAATTTTCAGGCCAGTCTCGCCAGTCTTGGACTGACCCGATATGTCGCGTCGGGCGCCTTGCTCTTTCTCAACGGCCCCGCCACCATCGTGTTCGAGTTTCTCGGCAGTGAAAGCGGTTTCAATGACACATTCAGCACCTCGGGCGGATTGTCACTGACGGAAAACGCGTCGTACTCGAACTTTTTCGCTGCACCGATTCTCATCGGAACGCAGTCCTTTTCATTCGGCTCGCTTGGGGGATTGCTGAATTTCTCGAGCTCGGGTGGCGCCGCTGCGACAATTGGCCAAAACGGCTTCGGAATCTTCATTGGTCCTAATCAGGCAAGCGGCAGCAATGTCACCTCATTCTATTTGGGATATGATGATGAGGTCACCAATCAGGATGATGATTATGACGACTTTATCGTTCGCGCGACGGTGTTTTCAGCCATCCCTGAACCGTCAACTTGGATGATGATGTTTGGAGGCTTTGCATTGCTGGGCCTATCTGCCCGTCGTCGCAAGGCCAGCCTCCTGTCGTTCTCCTGACAGGGAACAATTCTGGCATATGATGGTTTTACGCTTGTTGGTTGGAAACCGAACAGGTTCGGTGCCAGCCGACAGCGTAATCAAGCCCGCCGCTTCTCCTACCCCCCCGATGCGGCGGGCTTTTTACGCGTTGCCTTGGCATACACATAGCAGGCGGGCGTCCAAGGCAGCGGACGGCTGGCCGCAGAACCGCGTCAGATTGTTCAAACACGCGTTGAGGGGAATTTTAATTCAGCGATTGAGATGATGTCGGTGCACCGGCATTTTGTTCGGGCGGGCCGCCTTCACATCTGCTTCAGGCCGCGTGTTCGTGCACTGATCCTGCAACGTGGCTGTGCAGGGCGGATAGGCATTCTTCGCTGCCGGCGAGGCAACCAGGCTCGCTATATGCTCAGGCGGCAGATCTGGCGTTGCTGGCGGCGCTGGAACTTCGACAGGTGGAAGCGATGGATTCGGCGAACCCGGAGGCATTGGTATGTCGGGTGTGACCGGTGTTTCCGGAGGTTGCGTCCCTTGCGCCGAAAGTGAGGCGGGTGCTGCAATGAGCGATAGCGACAACGCGCCGATTTTGATCAGATTGTGGGTCTTCATATCAATCTCCTTTCAACTGGCGCGCACTCGCCCATTGCGATTGCGCGCTCCATTCGTTGGTTGGTCTGCCGAGGTCATGATCTTGACATTCGGACATGGCTGCCGAAGGCATTTTGAGCATCGGCATAGCCTTGCATCGCAGCGGTATGTTCATCGCAATAGAGAGATGTTGTATACTCGGCACAATTCTCACAGTTGCGCCAATTGGAAAAAGCACCTCGTGCTTCGTTCAAATCGTCGCGGAGCGATTTTCTGACGCTTCGATATTCGGCCTTTGTCATGGGATGGTGCCTCCGCATCATGAGGATTGGGCAATGAGGTGTATCATTGCTCTCCTTCAGGAAAACTTCCGAAGACATCAATTGTTCCATGGTTAATGAACGCTTTTCGGCCTGCGTATCAACAATCGTTTCGCTGAAGTGCTGCCTATGTTGGCGACGAATATTGGAAAGACCCACTGAACGGGTCGGCAAGCCGAATTAACGACCGCGATCATATACCGATTGGGCATATTGGACGTGAGATTCGCTTGAGCCCCAGAATTCAAAGCTCAGTAATATCCGACGGCCAGAAACACGAGTGCCAAAACGAGCAATAACAGGATCGCCCCTTCCATACTGGCGCGCCTGTTCGGAATTCTGATGCGTTTGCTGTTGTCTATCATGGCGAGAGAATTGCTGTCGGCGCATATTGTTCCAGCGCTTGTGGCGAATGTCATGTTGCTCGGTCTTCCATGACGCGGCCGGATGTTGCAGTGGCAGCACCCGTTCATTTCTTACAACGGCAATAGACAGGCGCAGCACCAGTGCGATCTGGTTGGCGGCGGCGAGGCAAAAGCGCCTCATCCGGCGCACCAAATTTTGAACACTTGGCCGACCCGGGGAACAAACAGCCAGGCCCAACTGTTATGGATGCGCAAGTCTAACCTGGAGTACAAATCATGCGTCGCTTTAGCCTTTTTAATCGTTTTGCCAGCCTTTCGGCAATCCTCGTACTTTCAACAATTCCGGTTGCTGCACATGCGGGCCAAGACAAAAGAGCGGCGGCGGCAATCGCGCAGGCTAAAGGCAAGATCGAGTCTGGCGATAAGGTCGGTGCGAGCAGCGAAGCCGCCGGGCTGCAGTCTCAGGCTCGCGCCGCGTTGGCGAACGCAGAGGCGCTCCTGTCCAAGGGGAAGGAAGAAAGGGCCATTGTTGCCGCCCAGAATGCCGGAGAATTTGCGGATCAGGCAATTGTGATCGCAAACCAGAACAAGGAAGCCGCCAATAGTGAAGCTGTGCTCGCCGCCCAGGCATCGGCCAACGCAGCCGAGCAAGCGGCCGTCAACGCTAATGTTCGCGCGGCGACGGCGGAACAGTCAGCGGCCTCCGCAAACGCGCAAGCTTATGCCCTCCGCAACGCTCCGCCGCCGCCCCAGCCTGTGACCACCACCGTCGCGACCGTGGAACAGGTGATTGTGAGAACGCCGGCCGCGCCGGTTCGTCACACAACGCGCCGTGTCGTCAAGCGCACGACACATCGTGTCGTTCGGAAGGCCGCCCCGACTGTCGTTGAAAAGACCACTACAACCGTCACGACCAGGCACCCCTGACTTCCGACACCCGGGATGACTATGGTTGTCCCGGGTTTTTCAAGTCCGGATCAACCGGCAAGCGGCGGCACCCTGCCCCAATTCAAGATTTTCGTGTCCACAACACAAGAATCCATTTGCCGGAACATTTCCGCTCGCCGCGCGTTTCCTTCACACGGAACAACCGAACAATTCAATAATGGAGTTGCAACATGTCTATCGGGCTTATTCTCATCATTCTCCTGGTTATCTTTCTGGCGGGCGGTTTCAGCGGACGCTTCGGCGGCTATGGCTACGGCTTTGGCCATGGCGGAATCGGGGTGATCGGTATTATCCTGATCGTGGTCGTAGTGTTGCTTGTTACCGGCCGCCTTTGACCAGAATGACGGAAGGGTTCTCAGATGAGCTCTACCAAACGCGGCAAAGCTTTATCCAGCGGTGGAGGCACTCCACACAAAAGGCATGAAACAGGCTTGGTCGACGTATCGGATGCCCTTTCTGCCGGGCGTCCAGACTCCGACCAGGCAGCGGGCGGGCCGGATGATTTGGGCCAGCAAACGCCAGACCAGGACGAAAACACAGAGTCGCCCGATGTGCCGCCAGGAGGCATCTGATCCTGTCCTTAGGGATTGGACCGATGGTGAAGTTGCTCCCGGTAAGTTTCTGACGACGAACTGAAATTGCAAAATGTTGCAAGCCGGTCGGGAAGGCAAAAATGGCGCAGTATCTGATCCTATTCGCAATTGTACTTGGCGTGAACCTGATGCCTGCATTTGGACCTCCGACCTGGTCCGTGATCGTAATGTACGGGATCAACACGAAATTGCCTGCCGTTGCGTTAGTACCGATCGCTGCATTTGCGGCTGCTTCGGGCCGATTTCTCTTGGCTCACGCGTTCCGAATGATGGCTGGCCATGTTTCGGCAAAGACAAAGAGAAACGTTGCGGCTGCCCGAGAAGCGTTCGAGCGAAGGAAGCGAAATTCGATCATTGCGGTCGGGCTGTTTGCCCTGGCACCTATTCCCTCGGCGCAATTGTTCGAAGCCGCTGGGCTTGC
>JANLST010000073.1:0-8533 GCA_031362505.1 Sphingomonadales bacterium | reverse complement strand
GGTTTCAGTGAGCGTGCCAAAGGTGAGGCCGAGCTCATGCTGGGCGGCAGCCACTTCATGGTGGTGCTTGTCGCAGGGAAGTCCCATTTCGAGCATCGTCGAGACCATTTCACCACGAATGTCCTGAGCCGAATCGACAGGCGCTACAGGAAAGTATCCCCCCTTGGCGCGCGGACGATGGCCAAGATTGCCACCCTCGTATTTCGTTCCCGTGTTCGTCGGAAGCTCGATATCGTCGAGTGTATAGCTGCTCGTGTTGTAGCTGTTTTCGAAACGAACGTCGTCGAACATGAAGAATTCGGCTTCGGGGCCCACATAGATAGTGTCGCCGATGCCGGTGGATTTCAGATAGATTTCGGCGCGCTTGGCAGTCGAACGCGGGTCACGCGCGTAAAGCTCTCCGGTCGTCGGTTCAACGACGTCACAGAAGATGATCATCATCGGTGTCGCCGAGAACGGATCAACATAGACCGCGCTCAGGTCAGGCTTGAGGATCATGTCCGATTCGTTGATCGCCTTCCAGCCGGCAATTGAAGACCCGTCGAACATGAGGCCATCGGTCAATTCGTCTTCGCCGATGACAACCGAACACATGGTCAGATGCTGCCATTTTCCCTTGGGATCGGTAAAGCGGAGATCGACCCACTCAATCTCTTCATCCTTTATACGCTTCAAAATATCTGCCGGTTTGGCCATTGTGATCAACCTTCCTCATTCTTGATTGTTTGAAAAAGGGCGCGGCAAGACGCCGCCCCCGCAAATTGGGCGAACACGTCAGATCGCGTCGCCATCCTTCTCCCCCGTGCGGATGCGCAATGCGCTTTCCACCGGAATGACGAATATCTTGCCGTCGCCGATTCGCCCTGTCTGAGCCGCCGCTGCAATCGCTTCGACAACCCGGGCGGCCATACTATCCTCGACAACAACTTCGAGCTTCACCTTGGGCAGGAAATCAACGACATACTCTGCGCCACGATAGAGTTCGGTATGGCCTTTCTGTCGGCCGAATCCCTTGGCTTCGGTAACCGTAATGCCCGACACCCCGACTTCGTGAAGCGCCTCCTTCACATCGTCGAGCTTGAATGGTTTGATGATCGCTTCGATCTTTTTCATGTTGGTTTCCTGAGTCCCCCGGGTCGCGCAATAGCCTTCAATAAGCGTGCCAAACAGGATTCGGCAACAGGAGTCAGGATTCCGTGATCGGAACGCTCAATTCCTGCTCAGTCAGCAAGCAGCGACAACAATATTGCCTGTTTTTTATGCAGACAATGCGCGTCGATGATGGAAAGCGCATTGCGTTTGTCCGATCGCTCAGTGATTACACTGTCTCGAACGACGGGTTGCAAGGGGCAGACGATGACAATCGCCGACGACGCAGAGCCGGAAGCCATCGCGCTTGTGCAGGACCGTCGCTTTCTCGGACATCCGATCGGTTTGGGTTATCTCGCTTTCACCGAAGCCTGGGAGCGATTTTCCTATTATGGCATGCAAGCGCTGCTCGTCCTCTATATGACGAAAGAGCTTCTGCTTCCCGGCCATATTGAGAATATTGCATTCTTCAGCAGCTTTCGCCGCCTGTTCGGCAATCTTGAGGGTCAGGCGCTCGCATCAGCCATATTCGGCACCTATGCAGCCTCGGTCTATCTGACGCCAATCCTTGGCGGCCTGCTTGCCGATCGCGTGCTGGGCAAGAAAAGGGCGGTGCTGATCGGGGGATTGTCGATGGCTGCGGGTCATTTCCTGATGGCCTTCGAAGTGAGCTTTTTGATCGCGCTGCTCTGTCTCATCATTGGAAGCGGCCTGATGAAGGGCAATATCGCCAGCTTGGTCGGATCGCTTTACAAACCCGAAGACCTGCGCCGCGCTGATGCCTTCCAGATTTTCTACCTCGGCATCAATGCAGGCGTGATCGCATCTCCCCTGATCGTCGGGACTTTGGGCGAAAAAGTTGGCTGGCACTGGGGTTTTGGGGCTGCAGGCGTCGGCATGCTGTTTGCACTTGCCATCTACCTCGCGGGCCAGAAGCATTTCCCGCAGGATCATTTGATTGCCCGCAGCGAAAGCACTGCTCCCCGGATCAGACTGGCGCGCGAGGATTGGCCTGCGGTCATTGCACTCGTCCTCCTGATCCCTGTGCTTGCAGTCTCGATCGTACCGAACAACCAGATATTCAACGCCTATCTCATCTGGGGCGATGAGCAGTTTGACCTCAACTGGATGGGGGAGAAACTGCCCACGACCTGGCTTGTCACGCTCGATGCGATCGTCAGTGTCAGTTTCCTTGTTCTCGTCGCGGCATTCTACCGCTGGTACGGCAAGCGCTGGCAGGAGCCAGACGAGATCACAAAGATCATCATCGGTTCGGCCTTTTCAGTACTCGGCATGCTCTGCCTCTATTTCGCTGCAGCAACTCAGCCAGTTGGCGGCAAGATCGGCTTGGCCCTGCCTGTGCTGTTCCACGTCATCAACAGCATCGCCTTTGCACACATGCTCCCGGTCAGCCTCGCGCTCTTCGCCAAGGTCGCGCCCAAGGCAATCAACGCGACGGTGATCGGTCTTTATTATCTGGCTTTCTTCACCGCCAATGCGCTGGTCGGCTGGATTGGTGGGTTTTACACGACGATGCCGACGACCAGTTTCTGGCTTCTCCATGCCGGACTCGCGGGCGGGGCATGCGCTTGTTTCATTCTGTTCAAGAGTGTGGGTGGGCGCTTCCTGAAGGCCGCCTAACCGATCGGACAATCCAATCCCGCCGGGCTCTTGGTGAATATTTCCGGCGCGCCATCGGTTATCCCGATGCTGTGTTCGAACTGAGCCGAGAGCGAACGATCGCGCGTCACGGCTGTCCAGCCATCGTCAAGCACCTTACAGTCCGGCCGACCGATATTGATCATTGGCTCGATCGTGAAGAACATACCCGGACGCAATTCGGGGCCGGTGCCGGGCCGACCGGCGTGGACGACTTCGGGCGCATCGTGGAACAGGCGGCCAATGCCATGCCCACAAAAGTCGCGGACAACACCATAGCGATGACGTTCGGCAAAACTCTGGATCGCGTGCGCGACATCACCGAGATGATTGCCCGCGCGGGCCTGCTCGATCCCGAGCATCATCGCTTCATAGGTCACCTCAACCAGCCGCCTCGCCTTGATTGGCACATCGCCCACCAGATAGGTCCGGTTGGTATCCCCATGCCAGCCATCGACAATGCTGGTCACATCGACATTGACGATATCCCCATCGCGCAAGACTTTCGCGCTTGGAATGCCGTGGCACACGACATGGTTGATCGAAGTGCAGCAGCTATGGGTATAGCCGCGATAGCCAAGCGTCGCGGGAATTGCGTCCGCTTCGAGCGTCATCCGGCGCACGACATCATCAATCTCTTCGGTCGTGACGCCAGGCACGATCAGCGGCACCAGCGCATCAAGGATTTGCGCGGAGAGAAGACCCGCCTTGCGCATCCCTTCAAACCCTTCGGGTCCATGAAGCTTGATGGCACCATTGCGGGCGTGGAGCGTGTCCAGAGTGACGGTCTGATAGTCGGTCATGGCCGCGGATATAACAACAAACTCCTGCCTTTGCGAGGGGCGCGCTTTGTGGCTATGGCAGCGGCATGACCGAAGCTCGCATCTGGACCGCCGCCCTTGTCGTCATTGGCGATGAAATCCTTTCGGGTCGCACGCAGGACAAGAATGTTTCCCAGATTGCGATATGGCTCAACATCCAGGGCATAAGGCTCGCCGAAGTCCGCGTTGTGGCCGATGTCGAAAGCGCGATTGTTGAGGCCGTCAACACCTTGCGGGCGCGCAACGACTATCTGTTCACCACCGGCGGTATCGGGCCGACGCATGATGACATCACGGTCGACGCCATCGCCGCGGCGCTCGGCGTCGGAGTGGTGATCCATCCTGAAGCGAGCGCGGCGCTCACACGTTATTACGAATCGCGCGGCGGAGTGACCGAGGCGCGGCTACGGATGGCGCGGGTGCCTGCGGGCGCGGAGCTTATCCCCAACCGCATGTCAGGTGCACCGGGCATCCGGCATGGCAATATCTTTATCATGGCGGGCGTCCCGCATATCACCGCGGGGATGCTTGATGCGCTCACGGGGTCGCTCGAAGGGGGCGCGCCCCTCCTTTCGCGCACGCTGGGCTGCTGGGTCGCCGAAAGCGAAATTGCCGAACTTCTGGGTGATACCGAGAAGGCCCATGAAGGATGCCAGATCGGCAGCTATCCCTTCTTTCGCGAAGGGCGGGTCGGGTCGAACTTTGTCATCCGGTCAACCGACCAGGCGGCACTAGACCGCTGCGCCGAGGCGCTTACCGCCGCGTTGCTTCAGACCGGCCGTGAGGTCGTCGAAGGCGGAATCTAGGCCGACCTTGCCGGATCGGGCGTCTTGGCCGGGGCGAGTGACATCAGCATGATCAGCGCGATCAGCGCAAACCCCGCCGCGATGACAAACGCAATTCCGTAGAAGTGAACGGGCGCATCAGGCCCGGTGAACCACGCCAGCGCCGGATTGAAGACGACCGGTGCGATGATCGAGCCCACCGCCATCACGCTTGAGGCAAAGCCCTGCACTTCGCCCTGATTGGTTGCGTCGGCCCGGCGCGACATCATCGCCGTCAGACAGGGATGAACAAGCGACTGGACCGCCATCAGCGGCATGATCGCAAAGGCCACCCAGCCGTTGGTAATTGCGGCAAACGCCACCATCCCGGCGAACCCGCCAGCCAGGCCAATGGTCGCGGTCTTGCGCTCTCCGATGCGGGCGATGATCCTCGACGCAAAAAAGATCTGGGTTATTGCCATGGTCGCCCCCATCAGCGCCAGCGAAAGGCCCACCATTGCGTTTGACCAGCCATAGCGCCCGATCGTAAAAAAGGCCCAGGTCATGGGGTAGATCAGGCTTGCCAACTGCCACATGAAATAGACGGCCGAAATCGGCATCAGACCCGGCAGTTTGCGCAGGTAGAAAAGCGCGCCAACCGGATTGGCCCGACGCCAGTCGAACGAGCGGCGATTGTCCACCGCAAGCGTTTCGGGCAGCACAAACAGCCCATAGAGAAAGTTGATCGCCGCCAGCCCGCTCGCCGCATAAAAGGGCATGCGAAAGCTGATTTCGGCCAGAAGTCCGCCCAGTGCCGGCCCCGCCACGAAACCCACACCGAATGCGGCGCTGACATAGCCGAACAGACGCGAACGCTCCTCCGGGTCGGTGATATCGGCGATCACCGATTGCGAGGGGCCGTTCGACGCGCCGAAAATCCCGGTCAGGATGCGCGTCGCAAACAGCCAGGCGAGCGTCGGGGCGAGCGCCATGATCGTGAAATCCACCGCAAATCCCAGCAACGAGCCCAGCAACACGGGCCGCCGCCCGAACCGGTCCGAAAGATTGCCCATGATCGGCCCGAACACGAACTGGAACAGGGCATAGGTCAGCGAGAGCAGGCCGCCAATCGCGGTCGCCCCGGAAAGCGAGGCATGGCCCAGCGACATGATGAGTTGGGGGAAGGAGGGAATGATGATCCCGAAGCCGATCGAATTGATCAGCATCGTTGCCAGCACAAACTTGATCGCGGGGGGAAGGGGTTTCCGGCTCATGCCATCCTCCCTGCCATTTAGGGCGAGGTTTGGCGAGAGCGGCCAGCCGACCGGCGGCCTATGGGTTGCGAGGGACCGAGAGAGTGGGGGCGCTCTCCCGGCCCGGGCCTTCCTGCCTTTGGGGGGTGGGGGCAGGGGTTCGGTGCATCATGCCTGTGACTGTGACGACACGACGGTGTACGCCTGGGCGGATGTTCCGGCATTTGCAGGGCCGACCGTGCCAACCAGGCAGGTTGCGGCGAAAAGGATGCTGACGGTAACGGCGGTCAGGCTGCCGATGGCGGCGGTGACGCTGTCGCGAAGATTGAAACCATTATACGTATTCATCTGAATTCTCCCTGAACTTTGGCGTTATGCCTGTGACGACACAACGGTGTCGGCGTGGGCGGATGTGCCAGCATTTGCAGTGCCGACCGTGCCGACCAGGCAGGTTGCGGCGAAAAGGACGCTGACGGTAACAGCGGTCAGGCTGCCAAGAGCGGCGGTGATGCTGTCGCGAAGATTGAAACCATTGTACGTATTCATCTGAATTCTCCTTGAACTTCGGTGTTGATCTGGCAGGTCATTGTGACCGGCTTGCCAACCCCTAAGCATGGGCCGTGCCAACTCTCAGTTTTTCCCAGATTTCCGACCTTTCCGGGAGGTGAACAACGAAATCAGGCCTTGTTCATGTTGCTACGAATTGGGGAATAGTCCCAAGTTTTGGCAAGACTGATGCCCACGGAAAGCTGGCTGGGTGGGGCCAGATCCTCAAACGACAAATGCAATGACGTTGGCGAAGGCCCAAAGCGCGAAGCATGACGTGCCTGAAACCCTGACCCAGCGCGCATTGGGCGCTGACGCATCATAGGTCAGTATGGCTCTGGCCCAGCCGGCAAACAACGTTAGCATCACGAAAAACTGGCCCACATTGGCCGCATAATCCGCAACGCGCCATTCCACCTGCGCAGTGGAAATGCCAAACAACGCGAGAAAAGCATCTGGAAAAGGAATCAGCAGAAACCAGATAATGTTCAAGACGTAACTCAAGAATATGGGAAACAGTGCGATGACGCTGACGACGACGCGCCCACCCGTGCGCCCGCGCATGGCATGGCTCCACAATAGCAAAGAGTGAGAATCGAAGGTGTTGAAGCAGTCCGTCGCGCTATCTGGGTGGCGGCTTGCCCCGCAGAACATCTTCCATGTCGAAGATCAGCTCCCGCCCCGCCTGGCTTTGCCCGTTCGTGTCTTCTGGGTCCACTTCGAACAGCGCGCGCATCCGGTCTGCCATCTCCATACATTGGACATAGCGCTCCTCGCCGATTTTCTTCCGCACCGCCTTCAAGCCTTCCTTGAGCACGAAAAATTCGCTGTCGATGGTCCGGGGGAAAATCCCGAGACTGTCGGCGAAAGTCGGTGCAGAACCTGTCATCGAAGCAAGCTGGTCCAGCAGTTCGCCGATTGTCTCTGGAATATAGGGATCGTAGGCGCGCGACATGATTATCTCCGAGGCGTTTTGATAGCATAAGTATGATTGGGGCCCAACTGTCGCGGCCTCACGATGATCACCATTTCGGGTTCAGCGTCGGCGTTGAAGAAACCCCTGATTTGCGCATCTCCCAATGTCTTGCGCGTCAGCGTCATGTCAAATGCGACCTTGCCGATGCGGGCATCGGGGAGGCGATAGGTCCGGTCGTTTTCTCGCGTGTCATAGTGGCGCCGGTTGACCTGAACCGTCTCTCCGCGTTCAATGGAAATTCGCATCCATCGATAGAGGTCGCGAAGATCCCTGCGAGATCTGGCATCAATATAGGTTCCGAGGGCTTCGTTCGGCGAAAGCCTCACATTCAGTTTCCCTTCACGCAACAAGCCAACGCCCTCTTCATAAGCCTTGTCCACGCTACTTTGCAGGTAGTGCAATGTCTCCACCTGAAGTGGTCTCATTTCCCTGCGCATCCGGTAGAAAGCGGCCGCCCGGTCGCGATGTAGACTGTTCAACTGGTTGTTCATTCCGTCGATTGTCTCTGGAAATCCGAGCGAGTCAAAACGATAATGCGGCACGACCTTCATGATCTGGTTGATCAGCACATTCGAGGCACTTCGGGTCAATTCCGTCGTCGCATCGCGTGCAGGACCGGTCACCTCGAGGAAATCATCAGCCGCGTTGACAATGCTTCCACCGACCGCCCCGGCAAACCCCGGAAAGCCGGGTTGAAGCGTCATTGGCCGGATCATGGAGTCAAAATTGCTGCGCGCGCGCGGCCGGGACTCTTCTTCGAACTGAACAGGCCTTAGCGCAGACGCATCGAAGCGCCGGCGGCGATAGACACCGTCGTCAAAGCCCGTCGCCTGACTCTTTGGGACGTCAGCGCTACGCAAGGGCGGAGTGCCGACGGGCGGCACCGGGACACGGCCGGGTTGAATTGAACGCCGCCGCTCCGGACGCGCTGCAACGCCCGCCGCCAACCCCCCACCGGATGCAAAGGTGAACCGGCCATCGCGCGGGTCATGATTGGGATTGAACTTCACTTCGGCCGGCACCCTCGCAGGCCCGAACGCGCTTTCGAGCAAGCGCTGACCGGTGCGCAGGTAATGCGCGAACGCAAGGCGCGCCAAAGATTTCAACTCAACGCTCGGATTGCACTGAACCATAACAACTCCTCATCTCCGATACGGAACATGAGAGGAGCTTTCCTATTTGTCAAAACCGTATGGGTTAAAATAGTGAACACCTGCAACATGCTGGCCGATTGAGGCAGAGCCTGTCCCGCTGGCAGGACCGAGATGTTGCGGCGAAAGAAGAGGCTGGAGCGGGCGAAGGGAATCGAACCCTCGTCGTAAGCTTGGGAAGCTTCTGCTCTGCCATTGAGCTACGCCCGCGCGGCCGCAGCCTTTATGTCAGTCTTGCCGAATTGTCGAGCCACGCGCATGGAGGCTTTTCGTG
>JANLST010000021.1:0-3195 GCA_031362505.1 Sphingomonadales bacterium | reverse complement strand
ATCGGCTATAGCTGGGGCGGCTATGAAAGCCTCGCGCTTCCTGTTGACCCCCAGAAATACCGCTCCGCGACTCGCTGGCAGGCAGAGGGCCCGGTGGTGCGCCTTCAAATCGGGCTTGAAGACGCCGATGACCTGATCGAGGATTTGCGCGCCGGTCTTGACCGGTTCGCGGCCGCACTTTCCTAGCTGCCGAAGCCCTGGCTCAGAAAACCGGGAACGGGGCCGTTCCAGCCGCCCTCTTCGCCATCGTCGGCCTGCGGGGCGGGCACTTTGCGAGGCGCAGGCTTGCTTTCAACCCTTTGCGCAGTCGCTTGGTCAACAGGCTTGGGCTCACGCGGGGGTCGGGAGTCCCTTGGCGCGCGCGTCTCGCGGGGCGGTCTCGGTTCGCGCGGCGTCCGGGGTTCGCGCGCTTCGGGCTTGGCTTCTGTTTTTGCGACGGGAGCGGCCATTTCTGCCGGAGCCGGCTTACCCATCCGTTCGATCTTGAGCCCGGTCAGCTTTTCGATGCCGTCGATTGCTTCGGCATCTTCCTTGGTGACAAGCGTATAGGCCACGCCTGTCGCCCCGGCCCGGCCAGTGCGGCCGATGCGGTGGATATAATCGTCTGGATGCCAGGGCGCGTCATAGTTGAAGACGTGGCTGACGCCTTTTACATCGAGGCCCCTTGCGGCAACGTCCGACGCAACGAGGATGTTGATTCCGCCATCCTTGAACTTGTCGAGCATGGCAATCCGATCGCGCTGTTCCATGTCGCCATGAATTTCACCGGCGGAAAATCCATCATGCTGGAGCGTCTTTGCAAGCTCCCGCACCGTGGTCTTGCGATTGCAGAAGATGATCGCGGTCGTGACATCCTCGCGCCGCAAAAGATCGCGCAGCGTATCCTTCTTCTTGCGCGTATCGGTTTCCACCAGCCATTGGGTGATATTGATATTGGCCGAAGCGGGCCGTGCCACTTCGACCGATTTTGGGTTCGACAGAAACTTGTCCGCCAGCTTCTTGATCGGCGGCGGCATTGTCGCAGAAAAGAGTAAAGTCTGCCGAGTGGCGGGCAGCTTGGTGCAGATATTCTCGATATCGGGGATGAACCCCATATCGAGCATCCGGTCTGCCTCATCGATCACGAGCAGCGAACAGCCCGTCAGCAAAATCTTGCCGCGCTCAAACAAATCCATCAGCCGGCCCGGCGTCGCGATCAGCACATCGACGCCTTTTTCAAGTGCCTTTTGCTGGTCGCCCATCGACACGCCACCGATCAGCAATGCCATCGAAAGCTTGTGATATTTTCCGTACTTCTCGAAATTCTCAGCGACCTGGGCGGCCAATTCGCGTGTAGGCTCGAGAATCAGAGAACGCGGCATCCGCGCACGGCTGCGCCCTTCGGCGAGGATATCGATCATCGGCAGGACGAAGCTCGCGGTTTTGCCGGTGCCAGTCTGCGCAATCCCGATCAAGTCACGCATCATCAGGACGGGAGGAATCGCCGCCGCCTGAATCGGCGTGGGCGTATCATAGCCCGCCTCTGTCACGGCGCGGAGCAATTGATCGGAAAGGCCGAGATCGGCAAAGTTCATGCGGGTTGTGTGTCCGGGAAATCACGCGGGGCGTTCTGCCGTCGCGAATTCGGCAGCGCTTGGCGGGTGACGGGGAATTTGTCAAGGTGGGAGGAGGCGAGGTAGAACGCACAATACCGCACGCCGTGCCATCATCCTTGTTAGCCGCGTCCGGCCAGAAGCGATCCGTAGGATGAGAAGATTATTGTTTATCGATAAATCTGTTGACTCATGACTCTGTTTTACTTATCGTTTATCGATAAGGAGAAAATAGTGAATAATCGAGATCGACTCACAGGTAGCGCGCAGCTCGTTGTGCGCCTTACCTGGAACGCCAACCGGATTTTCCTGCTTGGCGTCACACTGGGCCTATTGGCTTCATGGGTTTTCCGGGCACAGTTTGCCGGGCTTGTCAGCAATTGGCTTCCGGGAGCTGACGTTCAATCGGCCATGACGGGTATGCGGTTACTGATGCTGCTTGGCATCGCCATGGCCGTGGCGACCGACCGACTGCTCGCGACATTGGCTGACATCATCGCGACCGCCCGTGCGGGCGACCCCTTTATCGCAGCAAACGCAGACAGGCTTCAACGGATCGGTTGGTGCCTTCTCGCGCTACAGCTCTGCGAAATTCCTGGCATCCTGATCGGCAGATATTTTCCGAGCATGGGATCGGCCGCACCGAATGGAGACATTTCGATCGGCGGCTGGATCTCGGTGCTCATGGTCTTTGTCCTGGCTCGTGTATTTGCCGCCGGTTCGGCCATGCGCGACGAGCTGGAAGGGACGATCTGAGCCATGCCGATCACGGTCAGACTGGACGAAATGCTTGCGCGACGCGGCATGTCCCTCACCCAATTGTCGGAAGCGGTTGATATCACGCTTGCCAACCTTTCGATCCTCAAAACCGGAAAGGCCAAGGCGATCCGCTTCTCGACTTTAGAGGCGATTTGCACCGTCCTGGAATGCCAGCCCGCCGACATCCTTGCCTTTGAAAACGATGAAGTGGAACAATCATGACCGACCTGTCTCCCTTTCGCCTCAACCTGCTCCGGACGGGGTATGTCATTCTCGTGGTTGGGCTGGGGACCACAATCTGGCCGTCGATTCTCGATCCGGCGCGAAGCTGGGGACTGATGCAAGGCGTGGTCGTCAGCATGCTCGGCGCGATGTCGGCGTTGGCTGTGCTGGGTATTCGCTATCCGCTCAAGATGCTTCCGCTGCTGTTTTTCGAAATGGGCTGGAAAGCAATCTGGCTGCTCAGGGTAGCGCTGCCGTTATGGTCGGGAAACCGGCTGGATCCAGCAACGACCGAGACACTTTACGAATGCCTCCTGATCACCCTGTTCCCTTTCATCATACCCTGGCCATATGTCTTCGACAATTATGTCAGAAAGCCAGGCGACGCGTGGCGACGGCGCGACAGCGGCAGTGATCGCGACTCGCGCCCGCAGCCAAACTGAAAGCCCCGCAGCGAAATCCGTTTGGAACCTTTTCTGAACTTTGTTCCGTTGCACCTTGCCTCTGGTGGAGACAAACCAGACCCCTATCCTATTTCGCAGGCACCAGCGTCTTGTACTTGCCGATCGCGCATTCCCCGCCCGAGCGGCTGTGGATCGAATCGCGACCCTCGCAGACCTGG
>JANLST010000002.1:0-1744 GCA_031362505.1 Sphingomonadales bacterium | reverse complement strand
GCGATGAAGACCGGCACCCCCACTATCGGGTTCGGTTTCATAGCGCTCGATCATCAGAGGGAAATAGCGCTCGAGGAACTCGTTGGGCACATTTGTGAAGCCCGGCCAGAGCGAGTGGCCGTCGGGCCCATCGCCGAGCGGCCGCCCCGGGATGCCGCCAAAGCCGATCTGGAACAGCTGAAACCAGTCACCCTTCGCATCGTTGCCGGAATAGAACAGATGCGGGGAGGACGAGAATCCGGCGGCGTTGAGGAATTCAGGCGTTTTTTGTCCTAGCAAGCCGCCCAATATGTCGAAGATCCGCCCGAGCGCATGGGTCCGCCCCGAAAGTGCTGCCGGAAATTTTGGCTTGAGCAAAGACCCTTCGGGAATGCGCACATCGATCAGATCATAGAACCCATCATTAAAGAGGATCTGCGGATCGAAGACCATGATCATGTAGATGCCGAAAAACATCTTGAACATGTTCTCATTGAGGAAAAAGTTGATCGATGCATGGCTTTGCGGGTCGGTCCCGGCGAAATCGAGGATGACCTTTTCGCCCTCACGGCGCATAGTGCATTTGATCCGGTAGGGTCCATGGCCCATGCCATCATCGCAAATATAGTCCTCAAAACTGACGGGCTCTTCAGCAACCGCCATTGCGATGAGCGATTTCATCGCGCGATAATTGCGCGCCAACAGTTCCTGCGTTGCCGACACATACACGTCATCACCGAACCGCTGTGCCATTTCAACAACGCGACGGGCTGCGACGCGACAGGAAGCTATCAATGCATTCAAGTCCGCTTGGCACCAGTCAGGCTTGCGCGTCTGATGCATGACGAGCTTCATGAGATCGTCGTTATATACCCCCTTCTTCCATATCTTGACCGGCGGAATGCGCACACCTTCTTCAAAGATGGAACTTGCATTGATGGGCATCGATCCAACGACCTTACCGCCAATATCCGACATATGACCAAACATCGCCGTATAGGCGATCAACCGGCCGTCTTTGAATACGGGAAGCAGGACGAGCCAGTCATTCGAATGGCTTACGGCGCCTTCGCAGCTATAGGGATCCGACAGAAAGATCATGTCACCGTCTTCAAGGGTGCCCTCAAAATTGTCGAGAAATCCTCCGATGAAGCTCCCAAACTGGCCGACGATCATCCGTCCCTTGTGATCCGCGATCAAGGGAAAGGCATCACCCTGCTCGCGAATGCCGGGTGACATCGCCGTGCGTACGAGCGTCGCATCCATTTCGATCCTGGCATTGCGAAGTGCATTTTCAACAATATCGAGCGTGACCGGATCGATCTCGATCTTGCGGAACGGTGTTGTGTTGGTTTCAACAATGGTTGCAGGCATTGGATGCGCTCCTCAAGCCGGATTGATAAGGATATTGCCAACGGCATCGACGATTGCGACACAGCCGGTTTCGATCAGCGTCGTCGAGTCCATTTCGACAACAATCGCAGGGCCTTGAATCCTGTCACTCTGTCTCAGCTTTTCACGATCATAAATAATTGCCGCCTGCTCCCTGCCATCCATCCAGAGCGTATGGTCGCGCATCTTCGCGACGGATGGATCTCCATTGCCCTTTGGAAGCTCGGCCGCCGGAAGGTCGAGGGTTTTTCCAAGCGCTACCGCGCTGAGATTCACAATCTGGTGCGGTGTATCCATGTTGAACGTATACAGGCGCTGTTGTTCTTCATCTAAGCGCGTCAATAAACCGGCGATCCCATCATTGCGAAGGACG
>JANLST010000506.1:0-4579 GCA_031362505.1 Sphingomonadales bacterium | reverse complement strand
TATGACCCAGACACAATTGAAAACGCGCTGGTTTGCGCTCGAACTACATATTGAACTGGGTGGGACGGAATTCAGCGAGATGGCTCTGATCGATGGCTCTAACAACCCCGCAAAAATCGTGCGGCGAAGCTGGGGCGATGGCGCATGAGCGGGTTGGTCGTCTTTCTTGGTGGAGATGCACTCCCTTGGCTGGAGATCGAGAACGGCAGGGTCATCGCGCAAGGTGACGATCTCCGTGGATCAGACGAGGCTGTCATCGCTATCGTGCCAGCCAGAACCGTCACCTACCGCAATGCTGCCTTTAGCGAATTGAGTCAGGCGCAAGCACTCGCCGCCGCGCGACTCAATGCAGCCGACGTCAGTCTCGGCAGTGACCAACACGTCGCTGTGGCAGAAGCGGGTGACTATTATGTCGTCACAGACAAGGAAACGATGCAGGGCTGGCTCGCCAAGCTGGGTGAGCGGGGCCTGCGCGCAGCGGCGCTTGTTCCGTCACCAAGCATTCTACCCTTGCCACCAAGCGGCTTCGTGAGGGCTGAACTGCCTCACGAAATCGTTCTCCGATCGAAGAGCACGGCACTCGGCGAGGATGGGGTCATTTCGTCACTGGTCGTGGGCGATCAACCCGTTACGAATCTGGGGCAGGCGGAGCTTGAAGATGCTGTTGCCGCTGCTGCCGAACATCCGCCGATCAATCTGCTTCAGGGCGATTTCGCGATCCGCACAAATTGGGATGCTGCAACTGGATACTGGCGGCGAATAGCAGTTCTTGCTGCGGTGCTTTTGGGACTGACTCTTGCGATACCGCTGGCTCAATGGACGAGGTTGTCCGTGGCGACTGCCGCACTCGATCGGCAGAGCGCAACAATTGCTGCCAAGGCACTTGGCGAAACAACGGGCTCTGATGACGCCGTTGACCGATTGCAGGACGAACTTGTCGACCAAAGAGGAGGTGGGGCCGGTTTTCTTGCAACGCAGGCCGCACTCGTAAAGGCGATCGAATCCATTCCCGGCGCCGAGCTTTCGTCGCTCTCGTTTGATCCGGACGGAACAATGCGTGCGCTGGTGCGCGCCACGGGCCAACCGGAAATAGATGCCTTGCGCCGTGCTGTCGAAGGGCGCCGATTTTCTGTAACCGAAGGCACGCAAACGACCACACAAGGGCGTGCAGAGGTTGAATTCCAGGTGCGACCGCGATGATCGAACAACTTAAAAGCTGGTACCGTGATCGGAGCACACGCGAACAGAGGTTATTGGGCATCATGATGACGCTTCTTGTCGCAGTGATCGGCTGGATTGCCATCCTTCGCCCGCTCAACGCCGGTTTGGAACATTCGAGGGCCAACAACGAACTGGCAATCGAACGTCTGGAACGTGTGCGCGCGGATGCACTTGCGCTCGAATCCGGTGGACCCGTCGCGACCGAATCGCCCCAGGCTCTGGTCAATCGGCTCGCCGGGGACGCTGGATTTTCGCCGACCCGGATTGATCCTGCCGGGGATGGGAGGGTACTGATCGGGCTTGCTTCGGCCAAACCGATAGCCCTCAACCGTTGGCTGGAGGCGCTCGATGCTCAAGGCGTTTTTGTCGAACAGATCAGTATCCGCCCGAATAGCGACGCGACTCTCGCGATTGATGCAACGCTTCGGGCCAGGACGAAGTGAGTCGGATATGGGGAATTTTTGCCTGTGCGCTTGCTTTTGCGCTGCTGCTGTTCCTGCCGTTGCGTCTTGTTCTGCCGATTGCCGGTGATACTGTCTCGGCACAATCGGTTCAGGGAACCGTCTGGAATGGACGTTTGATCGCGGCATCGATCGCCGGTCAGCCCTTGGGCGATCTCGACGCAGGTCTTTCCCTATTTCCCGTCCTGACCGGAAAGGCACGGGTGAAAGTGGATGGAGCCCTGCTTCATGGCGCAATCATCGCTTCCTTTGCAGGGCGCGGAGCAGATATCGACACCCTGAACTTGCCGCTTGGTATGGCATTTGGCCCCATTCGGCTTGAAGCGCTTGAAGTGTATGACGCCCATATCCGTTATCGTGGAAACGCCTGCACAAAGGCGGATGGTCGCGTCAACGTCCAGTTCGGTAGTGTCCTTGGCGCTCAACGATTGTCGGGTACGTTAAGATGCAGTGGAGCTTCGCTTGCGGTTGACCTGCTCAGCCAATCCGCACTGGAGCGTTTGTCTTTGCGCTTCACTGATCCCAAACACTATCAAGCAATGCTTGCGATCCGCGCCGCGGACACGGATCAGGCAACTCGGCTTGCGGCTGCCGGTTTCCGCGAAACGCAAGTCGGCCATATCATCAGGTTTTCTGGTTCTTTCTAACCCTCGATTGCAAAGACAAGCCCGGCATGGTCTTCGAGGCGCTTGATAAGCGGTTCGGCAATAATCGCGCCGGGTGTCACGACGCCACCGGGCGTTTCCTGCTCCAGAAGGGTCAGGGCGCTTTCGGCAATCATCTTGCTGGTTGAACCATATCCCGGATCCCTGTCACCGCCCACGGACGCGCGCACGCTGCTGCCGTCGGGAAACTCGCCGATGAAAAGAATGTCATAAAAGCCGTTCTCGCGTTGCTCGGCGCTTGGCCCTTCGCCGGGCTTGGGCTGGGGCCCTTCTCCAAACGGGTTGGCACTTTTGAGCGCGGTTGCAATGCCTTCGGCAATGGCTTTTCCGGCTTCGCCAATCGTTGTCATCATCATCTCGTCATAGACGAAGTCCTTGCCATAGGCGTGGCCGAGCAGGAAATTGCTCCTGTGCACATTCTTTGTGTTGATCGCAGCCATGACAAAGGGTGCAGTCCAGGTGCCGGTGGCGCTGTCATATTCGGGAACCATTCCGCTCGGCTGGGATGGCCCCTCAAAACCGGGTGTGAGTGCAAACGGGCTCCGTAACAGCCCAACAATGCTCGGATCCTTGACAGCAGCCTTCATTGTTTCGGTCAGGCTCGCGATTGTCCCGCCCGAGGCTCCGCCCTGCATCTTGCGAACACGACCCTTGACGCGCGGGGCGGGTTTGCCGTGGCGGCGTATCGCTTCCTGTTCGAGAAACCAGACTCCGAGATCGAATGGGATTGAGTCAAACCCGCACGAAAAGGTGATTCGTGCGCCCGACTTCCTGGCGGTCGCATCATGTGCATCGATCATTTTTCGCATCCAGGCGGGTTCGCCGCACAGATCGACATAGTCGGTCCCGGTTTCGGCGCAGGCCTTGACGAGTTCGGGTCCATAGAGCTGATAGGGTCCGACGGTCGTAATGATAACCCGGGCGCGATTGCACATTGCTGTCAGGGTGGCAGGCTCGCTGGCATCGGCCTCAATCAACGGCGTATCCTTTGGCGCGCTGATCAAATCGCGGACTTCGGCCAGCTTTGCAACGCTTCGCCCCGCCATTGCCCAGCGTTTGATGCCGCGTTTCACAAGGTACTCCGCGACGAGGCGGCCGGTAAAGCCGCTTGCTCCGTATACCACGATATCAAACTCAGCTTTGGATTTGGCCATTTCGAATCTCTCCCTAAGGTCGCAGGGGAGAGTGCATTGTATCGATCGCTACGGCAACCAGCCTATTTGACCGTCCCGTAAAACATGACTCGACCCGATGCTCCGCCCGGGATTGGCTGAGCAAATTTCCAGCGAAGGTGTGTGACGTCGTTCGGGTTAGCGGCGCGCATTGTTCCGTCCGGCTTTGCCACCTTCAACGTCGCCAGTGGCGCATAGATCTTCCCGCCATCCACCGAGACGACTGCCCAGGGTTGTTCGACCCCGGTATAGGAAATTGCGCTCGGGATCGGATTGTTGATCACGAAATTGGCGGCTGGCTTGGCACCATTGTTCTTGTATTCGAGGATGACAACCAGCGCCTCGCCGGGCAGGACGCGTTCGGGCGCGAAAAGCTGGTTCTTTTTGTTGCCTTGAGGATCCGTCACGGCGCGTGCAACAAACACAGTGCTTTTCAAGGCAACCGCATCCTGCGCAACCGCCGCTGCAGGGATGGCGAGGGTAAGAGCAAACAGGAAGTATTTCATGGCCATTCTCCTACTCGATACGCGCCGCATAATATTGGATCTATAGTTTCGGCAAGGTTACTCCGCGCTGGCCCATATATTTGCCAGCGCGATCGGCATAACTCGTTTCGCAGGGTTCGTTGCCCTGGAGGAACAGGAACTGACATGCGCCTTCATTGGCGTAAATACGGGCCGGAAGCGGGGTTGTGTTTGAGAATTCCAGCGTAACATGACCTTCCCAGCCCGGTTCGAGCGGCGTAACATTCACAATGATACCGCACCGTGCATAGGTCGATTTTCCGAGGCAAATGACGAGAACATCGCGCGGGATGCGGAAATATTCGATTGTTCGCGCGAGCGCAAAGCTGTTGGGCGGGATCACGCAGACATCGGTCTTGCGATCGACAAAGCTGTTCGCATCAAAATTCTTGGGGTCCACGATGGCGCTGTTAACATTCGTGAAAATCTTGAAATCGTCCGCGACGCGCGCGTCATAGCCATAGGACGAAAGGCCATAACTGATACAATTGTCCCGTCGCTGGCTCTCGACGAACGGTTCGATCATGCCGTTCGTG
>JANLST010000484.1:0-2523 GCA_031362505.1 Sphingomonadales bacterium | reverse complement strand
GCACAAACTCGAGCGTGTCAGCTTGTGCCATTATTTTGGCGACCGCCTGTTTAGCGCCGCACAACTGACGAGAGGCAAGCCGCACCCTGACGTTTATCTCAATGCAGCCAGAGGCCTTGGAATTGCGCCCCGCGATTGTCTTGCAATCGAGGATTCGCCGATCGGCGCGACCGCTGCAGTTGCCGCTGGAATGCATGTTGTCGGCCTCTGTGCAGCGTCCCACATCCGAAATCGAGACGCGCATGCGGAAACCCTTCGCGCGGTTGGCGTGCACCGCATCGCCTATGGGTTCGACGAGATTCCGCTATAGCTGATGTCCAGTGCGATCCCGCTTCGTTGCTAGATAGCGCTCGTTGTGGGGGTTGGGTGGCAGGTGATGTGGAACCCGCTCGATTATCTCGATCCCTGAAGCGGCAAGCTCCGTCACCTTGTTTGGATTATTGGTCAGCAGCCGGATCCTGTCCTGTCCAAGAAGATGAAGCATACGCGCAGCCACACCAAAATCACGTGAATCGACCGCGAAACCCAGTCGCAAATTGGCATCTACGGTATCAAACCCTTGGTCCTGCAACTGATAGGCGCGCAGCTTGTTTATCAATCCGATCCCGCGCCCTTCCTGTCGAAGATAAAGGAGAATGCCCCAACCGTTCGCTGCTATCAGGCGCATGGCGGCATCTAGCTGGGGACCACAATCGCATTTGAGGCTGCCAAGCACGTCGCCAGTCAGGCATTCGCTATGCAAGCGAACAAGTGGCGGTTCCCCATTGGGTTGACCGATCAGAAGCGCGACATGCTCCCCCGCCATTTCCGGGCTGCGGAAGGCGACCAGTTCGGCGTGTTCCGCGGCCACAACGGGAAGCCGGGCTCGTGCTGCGATGGAAAGCCGCTCGGGCTCGTCCCACGCGTCAATTGCTTCACTCGAAACGCTTTCGGCGGGAGCATGGACGCCCTCGCGGACAAAGAAAGCGGGGAGGAGCGCCGCATCTCGCGCAAGTTCGAGCGCGGCCCCGGAAGCGCGCACATGTTTTACGTCGATTGTGAGAAAAGGACCCATGAGTGGATTGGCAAGATCAGTCGCCGGATCGGCAAGCGCTGTCGCAACCGCAAGGTCGATCCAGGATGTCCGCGCAACAATTACCGGCTCCCCCGCCGTCGCTGCAGAGCGCTGATTGGTAAGTTTTAGCGTCGCTGCGCGCGTCGACGAGATGAGAATATCGGCCTCATCCCCGGGGTCGAATGCTGCCAACCGCGGGACATCGGCACTCTCCACTGCCAACACGGTTATGGCGTCGTCAATCGCCACAGGCCAGCCGCGGCGAAGGGCATCTATCGCCCGGGCAGGAGCGCGAGGATCGGTCAAAAAGCGAACTCTGTCACGATGGGAACATGGTCTGATGGCTTGCCCCAATCACGACAGGCCTCATGCACGTCATGGCCGATCGCTTTGGGGGCAATCTCCGGCGAGGCCCACATATGATCGAGTCTCCGCCCGCGATCCGAGGCCGCCCAATCCTTCGCCCGATAACTCCACCAGGTATAGAGTCGCGTCGGTGTCGGCATAAAATGACGACCGAGATCAACCCAGTCATGGCTTGCCTGCAAACGAGAGAGGATTTCGACTTCGACCGGTGTGTGACTTACGACATCAAGCAGCTGCTTGTGATTCCAGACATCCGATTCGAGCGGGGCAATGTTGAAATCGCCAGTCAGGATCGTGGGTTCTGCGAGTGCTGTTGACCAGTCGATCATTCTCCCGAGGAAATCGAGTTTCTGCCCGAATTTGGGGTTCTGCTCGCGATCCGGAATATCGCCGCCTGCGGGCACATAAACATTCTCGAGCAAGACACCATTGGGCAATCGAACGCCAATATGTCGGGCCTCGCCATTGTCCTGCCAGTCATGGCTCCTGTCCTCCATGAGCGGCACCTTGCTCAGAATCGCCACGCCGTGGTGCATTTTCTGGCCGTTGATAACGATATGCGGATATCCAAAACCCTTGAGCGCCGCGAGCGGAAACATTGCGTTTTCCGCCTTTGTTTCCTGCAGGCAGAGAATGTCAGGAGCCATTTCCTTCAGGAAGCGCTCAACGATATCCAAGCGGAAACGAACCGAATTGATGTTCCAGGAAGCAATCTTCATTGCACGGCTCTAGCGCTTCGGGCCAACAGCCCGCAAGGCCGAACGGCCGTGCCGCCTCGATCGTGCGAAAGCCAAGTTCGGGGAGAGGGCGCGTATCGCGACCTGGGAGAGCAGAAAAGGAAAGACCCTCACTCCGGGGGCATGGAGCGAGGGTCAACCAAGCGTTCGTCACGCTGGCGAGTTCCGGTAACATTAAGGGCTTCGAGCAACAGGGGGGAATCTCGAAGCCTATTTCCGTAACTGCATGGTCGATTATAGATCGGCTTCCTGTCGCCAATATGAATGGCTCGTTCAGCGGCCCTTTATATTCGGGCGCGGGTCGCGCCATTTGAACGCTTCATCCGACACCGTGGTATTGAACGCCTGGTTTGAAAGGCGAATTGA
>JANLST010000468.1:0-6936 GCA_031362505.1 Sphingomonadales bacterium | reverse complement strand
CGTCGCTTTCGCAACGAATCGCCGGCTTGCGGACTTCATCAAGCGAATCGCGCCGTTCATAATCCTCATGGCCGCTTGCAGTGCGTTCATGGATTCGACCCAATTTCCTTTCTCCTTTGCGTTCCTGACCCTGCTTAGCCTGTTTGTTGCAGCTGTGGTGTTGCATGCAGAAATGTTCGAACGCCGCCCGCTTCCTGAACACCTGACCCGCTTCTATCTCGCCATGTCTGTTGGCGGCGTGCTCGGCGGAATATTCTGCGCGTTGATCGCGCCGCTGATCTTTGACTGGACCTATGAGCACCCCATCCTTATCGCGGCCACCGCTTTTCTGATCGCTCCTCAGCCGATCTTCAGGCTGAGCAAGAGGCTTTGGGATGGGAGCGCGCGAGCCGCAACTTTGACGCGCTGGACTCTTGTGGTGGTGTTTCTGCTCTCATTGCTTGGCGCGGGGGCTTACACAAAGGGCGATTACGAGATCCTCCAGATTGGTGTTGCATTTGTCCTGATTGCAATTGCACTCGTCGGGTTCGGCAATCGGTTGCTTTTTGTCGGCGCCATCGCGGGACTGATGCTGGGGCTGAATGGCTGGAACAAGGTCGAGCTTTCGAAAGCACCCGGAATGATGACACGTAGCTATTTCGGCGTCTATTCAGTGCGCACCAACGGGACCGATGCCCGCATTCTCGTTCACGGGACGACCGTCCATGGTGTCCAGAATCTTGGCCCAGCGCGCGAAAGAATGCACACCACCTACTATGCGCCGCGTTCTGGCATTGGCCTGGCCCTGACTGCGACGCCGCAGCTTTATGGTCCCAAAGCGCGGATCGGGATAGTCGGCCTGGGATCAGGCACGCTCGCTTGCTACGCGCAACCCGGCCAGCAATGGAAATTCTATGAAATTGATCCTGCAATCATCACGATTGCGTCCGACCCCAAGCGCTTTACGTTTCTATCGAAATGCCTGCCCAAGCTCGACGTTGCCATTGGCGATGCCCGGTTGACGCTTGCGGCTGAACCCGGCGACAGCGCGGATCTGCTTGCGATCGATGCGTTTTCGTCCGACGCCGTTCCGATGCACTTGCTGACGCAAGAGGCATTCGCAACCTATCGGCATCACATTGCGGCCAATGGCCTGCTTATGGTCCATATTTCAAACCGGTATCTTGATCTGGAACCCGTGCTTGCCGCGGCGGCGCAGCGAGGCTGGGCGAGCGCAGCGCGCCATTACAACGCGACCGACGACGAACGTAAACTCAACTATTCACCATCGCTCTGGATTGCATTTTCGCCTGACAAAACAGTTATCCAGCGCCTTGTTGCTGCGAACCCCAAAGAAGAGTGGAAACCGCTTGCGGCGCGGGCCGGCTTCAAAGCGTGGACAGACGATCACGCCAGTATCCTTTCGATCCTGAAGCCGTATAAACGCGACAAATGAACGATATCAGCATCATTCCGCTCCACGGAAAATCGCCTCGCATCCATCCGACGGCCTTCATCGCGCAGGGATGCCGGATCATCGGCGATGTCGAGATCGGGCCGGGGGCAAGCATCTGGTATAACTGCGTCCTTCGCGCCGACGTGAATTTCATCCACGTTGGCGCGCGTTCCAATGTTCAGGACGGGACCGTAATTCATTGCGATTCAGCCGAGGGCGGAATGAATGGGTGCCCGACAATCATCGAGGACGATGCTTTGGTTGGCCATATGGCGATGCTCCACGGCTGCACAATCCGCACGGGCGCACTTGTCGGCCTTGGAGCGATCGTCATGGATGGCTGTGTCGTGGAGCGAAACGCAATGCTTGCGGCAGGCGCGATGCTGACACCTGGCAAGATCATTCCGACCGGTCAGATGTGGGGCGGGCGACCTGCTCGTTTCATGCGGGACCTTGATGAACACTGGTCGATCGGGAACCAGATGGCGGTCGCCCACTATGTTCGCAACGGCGCAGCCCATAAAAGCGCGGCTGAGTCTATTTGAGCAGCGCCAGCAATTCCCGGATGCTGATCGACTGACGCGTGTCAATGATTTCGACTTCAGCAATCGCCGCCGTGAGCGCGGACTGATCAGGAGATCCCGGATGCTGATCTAGAAACCGGCGCTCGTCGTCAAGATCGGCCAGAGCGTTCCGCGCAGGTTCCAAGGTTCTCTCCAGACGCGAAACTGCCATTTGCGCGTCGATCCAGGGATCGCTGCCCTCAGAGGCGCCAGACCCGCGTTCTGTGGCCGTACGCGCGACGGGCAGGGCGGCATTGAAGTCGGCCACGCCCTCCCTCGCTCTCTTGAGTGCATCGGCAATGCGCGCCTGAAGTGCAGGGTCTGAAGGAATTGTTGGCTCAACGGGTGTAGACGAAGGGTTGGACGGAGGCTTTTCAAACGGACGCTTCGCAAGCGAAGGATATCCGCCTGGCGCGGCGCATCCGACAATCAAGGCGGGGACCAGAAGGATCAGAAAATGCTTCATCATCCTCATTCCCTAGGCGTGGTTCTTTTCCGCCGCAACGGGGTTGCGCTCCCCATCCCCCCCGACTAAAGGCACCTCTCCGCGCGCCCGTAGCTCAGCTGGATAGAGCATCAGACTACGAATCTGAGGGTCGGACGTTCGAATCGTTCCGGGCGCGCCATTCACTTCCGCATCGTTTCGGTCCCAAGGGGAATTGCGGTCTCGTGTACCTGTTTGCCGTTTCCAGATAGCCCGTCGCCTCACATGTGGTGGCTGGAAATACAGTCTATTGCGATGCCACAGCGTTGACCGGGCGATAGATCAACTCAAGCAGAACGGTCGCTATCACCAACAGGACGATTCCTTCTACAACCTGGGCGCCTAACAAGGTCCAACTGGTATCCTTCACCGCAACAAAGAACTGCATGTTGGGAATGACGACGAACAAGCCGCCCCATATGCCCCAGACGACCGCATTCCTCATTCCCCGTGCAGGGTAGATGCAAACGAACATCAGCAGAAACATGATGAGCTGGATCACATAGGTAAGGAACAGAAACGGCATCAAGGTAACAATTTCAGCCTGCGGCCTTTGTGGATAGCCAGCGTACATGTCCGGCACCGCCTGACCGTGGAACAGGATGTCGAGGATGAAGATTATGACAGAAATTGCAAAACAGCTGATCAAAAATCTGGTTGATTTTATATTCGCCACTTCAGTGCCCCCCGCCAAATACCGTCCATTCGTTAGATGATTTGACGATTTTGCAACGGCCGCGTCAACGGAAAACAATCAAAGGATCAGATATCGCTGGTGGGCAGGGCGCGCCTTTGCCCCAGAGATCTGCTCCTTCAAAGGTCCGTCGTCGAGCATCCTGCCGGCTCCTAAAACCTTGAATGCCTGACAAAGACGAGGCATCGCACTTTCATGCCTGCACCATCCATACTCTGGCTGCGCCAGGACCTTCGGCTCGGTGATCATCCTGCACTGTTGGCGGCAGCCGCACAGGGCCCGGTCATTCCGGTCTATATTCTCGACGATGCGACGCCCGGCGTGCGCCAGATGGGTGCTGCTCAACGCTGGTGGCTTCATCATTCGCTCAAAAGCCTGAGCCGGTCGTTTGACGACCGAGGCATCACGCTGATCCTGAGGCGAGGAGATTGCGTTGCTGAACTGATGCGTCTTGCAAGCGAAACCGGCGCAGCGCGGATACATGCCAATCATCACTATGAGCCCTGGTGGCAAAATGCGGAGTCCGAACTGGGAGCGGAGATCAACCTTGTGCTGCATGATGGCAATCAACTTGCACCGCCCGCGTCGCTCCTGACTGGCGGGGGAACGCGTTACCGCGTGTTTACGCCGTGGTGGCGGGCCTTGCTATGCAAAATGCCCCCGGCTCGGCCACATGCGCCTCCTGAACGAATCGATGGACATGCTGGCATCGAATCCCAAGCTATGGAGGATTGGCAGCTTTTGCCGACGAAGCCGGATTGGAGTTTCGGATTTGCTGACTGGCATCCAGGAGAAGAGGGGGCGAGAAATGTCTTTCGGGCGTTCCTGCCGCGGCTTTCCAGCTATGATGCATCCAGAAACTTGCCATCTGTAAATGGAACGTCTCGGCTTTCACCGCATTTGCATTTTGGCGAGATCAGTCCTGCGACAATCTGGCATCATGCGTCAAAAGCTGCGGGCGGAGAGGCGGAGCCATTCCTGCGCGAAATAGGGTGGCGCGACTATGCAACAAACCTCATCGATCAATTTCCCGAGTATGGTTCCCGAAATGGCCGTTCTGCCTATGATGCTTTGCAGTGGAGAAACGATGACGCGGCCGATCAAGATTTTTCAGCCTGGACAAAAGGATTGACGGGATATCCGATTGTCGATGCGGGAATGCGTGAGCTTTGGGCTACGGGTTTCATGCACAATCGCGTGCGGATGATCGCGGCGAGTTTCCTGGTCAAACACCTCCTGCTTGATTGGCGGCGAGGTGAACAATGGTTCTGGGACACGCTGCTTGATGCTGATTACGCGGCAAATTCATCGAACTGGCAATGGGTTGCCGGAACGGGAGTGGATGCACCCCTGTTTTCGCGGATCATGGCTCCGCTTTCACAGTCCGAAAAATTCGGAGCGGGAGATTATATTCGTCGATGGGTTCCAGAGCTGGCTAAGCTTGACAGCCCCTTTGTTCATGATCCGGACGAATTCGGTGCACGGCCCGCTGGCTATCCGGCCAAGATGATCGGCCATCGTGAAGCACGCGAACGCGCGCTGTTGGCGATGCGCTGCGTCCGTGAAGCACAATGACACGCTGAAGGTTGCCTTCATGACGTCACTCATCCAAAGCGTCCGCCTGTTATGAACAGCCAGTCTTCCAAACGGGGGCAGTCGGTCGTGTCGGCCCGGCCCGGCCTGTGGGCACAGATAGTCGCGCGACGATTTCATCGTGCGCTTGATACACTTCATGCCAGACTGGAATCCGGTTCGATCGAGGCGATGCTTCCCGATGGCAGCTTCCGCATTCTGGGAGGGCATTCACCCGGCCCGGTCGCACAGGTTGATCTGCGACGTTGGCGTGCGCTCATCCGTTTGTCGCGGTCGGGTTCGACTGGCTGGTATGAAGCTTGGGACAGGGGCGAATGGTCAAGTCCTGATCCTGTTCCATTGTTTGACCTGTTCATGCGCAATCGCGAAAGCCTTGGGAGTGTCGGTCGTGCTTCAGGATTGTCGCGGATCATTCGGCGAATTGCCCATGCGCTGAACCGCAACAGCCGAAAGGGTTCTCAGCGAAACATTATGGCTCACTACGACCTCGGCAATGATTTCTATAGCGCCTGGCTGGATCGGACGATGAGTTATTCCAGCGCTATCTTTTCCGATCCGTCCAACGGTGAGGAGAATCTGGACGCGGCACAGAACCGCAAGATCACGTCTCTCATCGACAGGCTTGATCTGGATCCCGGATCAACGATCCTCGAAATCGGTTGCGGCTGGGGTCATTTTTCAAGACGATGTGCGGAATTGGGGCACAAGGTCACGGCCATCACGATTTCCCCATCACAACGGCTTTGGGCCGAGCAGTTGTCGGGATCACCTGCAGGCAGCGTGAGTTATCAGCTTTGTGATTATCGAGATGTGGAAGGCTGTTTCGATGCGGTCGCGTCCATCGAAATGGTGGAAGCGGTCGGCCAGGTTTATTGGCCCACCTATCTCGACACGATCGCGCGTCGTCTCAAGCCCGGCGGTCGGGCGGCGATCCAGTATATCGCAATTGCCGACGACATATTCGACGCCTATTCAACGAGTGCAGACTTCATCCAAACATACATCTTTCCAGGTGGAATGCTCCTGTCCGAGAGCCGCTTCAGGGCATTGGCCGAGGAACGCGGGCTTCGTTGGGAGGCGCCCGTCCATTTCCCGCTCCATTATGCCGAAACACTGCGGCGATGGCGCGTCCGGTTCGATGATGCTCTGGAAACCGGCAGGTTACCGCCGGGATTTGATGAGTACTTCGGTCGTTTGTGGCGCTATTATCTGATGTATTGCGAAGGCGGGTTTCGTGGTGGCGGGATTACGGTAGCACAAGTCACGTTGGTCAAAGAGATCGAAGTCGCAGCAAAAGTTTCCGGATACGATCAGCCCGCGTTTGGACGTTGACACTCAATCACCTCCTTCTTTTTTCAAAGGATCAGAATGTGCTTTTCTGGACACAAGACCAACGCGATACGTCGTTCCGGGCGATGGAAAAGATCGTCAAGACCAACACGATCAGGGCAGGTGGTCCGGTCTATCCCTTGACCGTCGGAACACCGATCAAGCTTGATCTGGATATTGATGAATACATGCAGCACCAGCGCAATGCCGGTCTAATCATCATTCAGGATGGCCGGATCCGCTTCGAGAAATATGCGCTGGATTATGGCCCAAACGGCCGCTGGACGAGTTTTTCTGTTGCCAAATCGTTTACCTCGACCCTGGTGGGAGCCGCAATCAGGGACGGATACATCAAAAGCATTGATGACAATGTCACCGTCTACATGCCCGATTTGCGAGGCTCGCCCTATGACGATGTCACCGTCAGGCAATTGCTGACCATGACGTCCGGCGTGCAATGGAATGAGGATTATACCGATCCGAAGTCGGATGTTGCATTGTTCAACCTCCAAAAGCCCGAGCCCGGTGTGGACGTGACGATAAGCTACATGCGCAAGCTACAGCGCGAGGCGCCTGCGGGAAGCAAATGGGTTTACAAGACCGGCGAAACAAACCTGATCGGCGTTTTGGTGTCAAATGCCACTGGCAAGACACTGTCTGCCTATCTCTCGGAAAAGGTGTGGACGCCATTCGGGATGGAGAAGGATGCGGTCTGGATGCTTGGCGCGACAGATCACGAAATCAGCGGGTGTTGCATCTCGGCGACGCTGAGGGACTATGCGCGGTTTGGCCTGTTCATACTGGGCGGCGGTGTTGCAGGCGGAATAAATATGCTGCC
>JANLST010000466.1:0-11325 GCA_031362505.1 Sphingomonadales bacterium | reverse complement strand
CCGATGATAAGAAGATCGTATATCATTGTTAGCTCGCTTTAGCGGTTGGCGTTGCCGCGCCAAGCCCCTAACGCTCGCGTCATGCCAAAAATGCGCCCTATCGGCCTGCCGTCCCGTCAGCAGATACTGGACTTTATCACGGGCGCGCCTGGACCTTCGGGTAAACGCGAAATTGCGAGGGCATTCGGGCTGCACGGGGCTGACAAGATTGCCCTGAAAGCACTTCTCAAGGACATGGCTGATGAAGGGTTGATCGATTCAGCCCCCGGCCGCGCCTTTCACAAAATGGGGGGGCTACCGAAAGTCACGGTATTGCGGATTGCCGATATCGATGACGATCAGGTGATTGCTGTTCCAGAACGGTGGGAGGCCGACGGAATTCCGATGCCGCGCCTTCGTGTCGTCGAGCGTGGACGCCGCAGCGCTCTGGGTGTTGGTGATCGGATTCTTGCGCGAATCGAAGAGCGCGGAAATGGCCATATCGCGCACCCGATGAAGAAACTCGCGCGCAGCGAGGAACTGATCCTTGGCGTGGTGGCTGAAGAAAACGGGCGGTTCTGGCTCAAGCCTGTTGAAAAGCGTGAGCGCAAGGACACGCTGATTTCAGACCTGGGCGGTGCAAAAGCCGGTGATCTCGTACTCGCGGAAAAGACCGGACGCCCGCCTCGAATCACGGCACGTGTGCAGGATGTATTGGGTGATCCATTTGCGCCGCGCGCATTCAGCCTGATTGCAATCCACAAGTTCGATATTCCCAACGTCTTTTCGCCCGATCTGCTGCTCGAGGCGGAATCTGTGGCCCAATTGCCGTTGGATGGGCGGGAGGATTTGCGCCATTTGCCGATCGTGGCAATCGACCCGGCCGATGCTCGCGATCATGACGATGCGGTGTGGGCAGCCCCAGCCGAAAATGGCGGTTTTGATGCCATCGTCGCGATCGCTGATGTCTCCTTTTATGTCCGTCATGGGTCTCTGATCGACAAGGAGGCGCGGAAAAGAGGAAACAGTGTCTATTTCCCCGACCGTGTCGTGCCGATGCTGCCCGAAAGCCTTTCGGCGGATATTTGTTCTTTGAAGCAAGGCCATGACCGGGCCGCTTTGGCCTGTCACCTGAGAATTGATCCGGGTGGCAAAGTGAAAGATTACCGTTTTACGCGCGCTGTCATTCGGGTCGCAGCGAACATTGCCTATGAAGAGGCTCAGGCAGCCATTGATGGCAATGCACATCCGCCGCTGGAAACCGCGCTCAAGCCGCTATGGGCCTGCTGGAAACTATTGGCCAAAGCACGCGACCAGCGCGAACCGCTCGACCTTGATATCCCCGAACGCCGTGTACAACTGGATGAGGCGGGCAGAATTACAAGTATTGCTGTCCGCGAAAGACTCGACGCGCATCGGTTGATCGAGGATTTTATGATCGCCGCCAATGTTGCAGCGGCCAAGGCGCTAGAGGCGAAGAAGGCGCCATGCATGTACCGCGTTCATGAACCGCCAGCACGAGAGAAGCTGGTCGCGCTCAAGGATTATCTGGAGACGTTCGAAATTGCCTTTGCGCTTGGTCAGGTCATCACACCAAAGGTCTTCAACCACCTGATCGAAAGAGTCGGCGATGCCGATTTTCGTCCCCAGGTAATGGAGCAGATTCTGCGGTCGCAAACCCAGGCATATTACGCGCCTGTCAATCAGGGACATTTTGGTCTTGCGCTGGGGTCCTATGCGCATTTCACGTCCCCGATCCGTCGCTATGCCGATCTCCTTGTCCACCGTGCGCTGGTGAGTTCCTGGCGGTTGGGCGAAGGGGGGCTGAGCGATGACGAATCGGCGCGCATGACGGTTCTCGGCGAATCGATCAGCAAGGCCGAGCGTCGCGCGATGGAAGCTGAGCGTGAAACCGTTGACCGCTATGTCGCGTCCTACCTTTCCGAACGTGTCGGACAATTGCTCGATACCCGAATCACGGGAGTCACGAATTTCGGATTCTTTGCTACGGTCGAAGGACTTGGTGGTGATGGCTTGGTTCCGATCTCAACACTGGGAGCGGAATATTTTCGTTTCCTTGAGGCCGAACACGCGCTTGAAGGGGAGAATTCCGGCGATCGCTACACGCTCGGGCAACGGCTCCAGCTTCGCTTGGCGGAGGCAAATCCGGTGTCGGGAGCGCTCCGTTTTGAGCTGCCCGAGGGCGTCAATCACTTGCCCGTTCGCCGTGATCGCGGAAAGGGTTTTCGCAAGCCTCCGCGCCGCGCTGGGCGCAAATGAATCATGGTTAATAAAATTGGTTAGCGTCGGGGGATTTGTCGGGCATAAGGCGGTTGGTCAGGTTTGTGGGAGGTGATCAGTCGCGCGTCATGTTTGAGCTCAAGCGCTCCATTTCCCCCCGATCGATGTACCGGGCCCTTGAGGTGTTGCTGTTGATCCTGATCGCTGCGCAACTTGCGCGGCTGGTTTGGGCGATCGTTACGCCTGCGGGACCGCTTGGGGACGTTCATGCCTCCAAGGCATCTGGGTTGCCTAGTGCGGATTTTGACCCTTATTTTCGTTTGAACGACCAATCTGGTTCGATGGTTGTCACTTCACTTGCGCTGAAGCTGTTCGGCGTGCGGGTCGATCAGGCAATCGGCGGTGGTTCGGCGATTATTGCGACGCCTGATGGCGTGCAATCGAGCTTCGGCGTCGGCGATGAAATCATGCCCGGCGTCAAACTCAAGCAGGTCACATTCGATAGCGTCACCATTGATCGCAGCGGGGTATCCGAACAACTTTACCTTGATCAATCTGTTGCCGCTCCGGTCGCTAAAACAGGTACGGCCGCGCCCTCTACATTGCCCGCAGCGATTCAGGGTGAGATTAGCTACGCTCCTCGTCTCAATGGAGAAAAGGTTACGGGAATCACTGTCAATCCGGGAGGAACAGGCGATATGTTCCGTCAAGCCGGGCTGCTACCTGGCGATGTCGTCACGTCCGTGAACGGGCAGCCCGTGACATCGATCGAAACTGTTGCAGGTCAATTATCGGCCGGGCGATCGGTAACGCTTCAGTTGGAGCGCGCGGGACGAACCATCAATCTGACATCAGGAGCATCCGGCAAATGAAGTGGAAGTTTATTCCGCTGCTGTTGGTGCTCGCCGTCCCTTTGTCGGCGCAACAGGTGCTCAACTTGCGTGACGCCGATATCCGCGCGTTCATCCAGGACGTCGCGCGAGTCACGGGGCGCAATTTTGTTATTGATAGTCGCGTTCAGGGCAAGGTTTCCGTCGTCACTGATCGTGCGCTTTCGAAATCCGAGTATTTTGAAGTCTTTCTGGCGACGTTGCGTGCCAATGGCTTTGTCGCCATTCCGATGGCCGACGGCGGGTATCGCGTTCAGCCATCAGACACGGCTGCCGCGCAGCCGGGCAAGATTGGTGATGCCGGAGCAGCGCGAAACCAGTTCGTGACCGAAGTCTTCCGTCTGCGCGCGATCGAAGCGACATCAGCAGTGGAAACGCTGCGTCCATTGGTCAGTCGCGAAGGCTCGGTAACGGCAAATCGTTCGGGAAACAGCCTTGTCGTTGCTGACTATGCGGACAATATCCGTCGAATTCGCGGACTTCTAAGTCGGATCGACAGCGAAGGTGCGGCAACCGATGTAATCGCGCTCAAAAATGCGGGTGCCCGGGAGATCGCAACGTCCCTGCAGCAACTTGCGACTGGCGGACAGGCAGGAGGAGACGGCGCGCGCACCGCAGTTGCGGTCGTCGCAATCGACAGTTCAAACTCAATCGCTCTTCGAGGCGACGCGGAAATGGTGACGCGTTTTGGCGCCATTGCCCGCGATCTGGACAAACGGGCCGCGAGCGGTACCGAGATTCAGGTTTACTGGCTGCAGCACGCCGACGCTGACAAGTTGATGCCGGTTTTGCAGCAGCTAGTAGGGCAATCCGGCGGTCTCTCGTCCCCCTCTTCAGCAAGCAACAACGCTTCATCCGCAGCACCGCCTGCACCTGTTGTTTCTCTTGCATTATCGGCGCCCAGCAATGGCCGCGCGGCGCCGGTCATTGCGCGCTATGACGGCTTGAATGCCGTAATCGTGTCTGCGCCTGCCGATACGCAGCGGATGCTGAGCCAGGTTATCCGCCAGCTTGACACGCGACGCGATCAGGTTCTTGTCGAAGCCATTATCGTCGAAATCTCTGACGATGCGGCAAGAAAGCTTGGCGTTCAATTCCTGTTGGGCGGGAAGCCGGGCAGCAATATCCCGTTCGCTGCCACCAATTATTCAAACGCGGCACCCAATATCCTGACTGTCGCGGGAGCATTCGGCGCGCGCCGTCTTAACAACACAACGACGACAGTGAACGGCACCACAACCACAACGCAAACGAACAATGCGATCAGTGATCAATTGGCCCAGGCTGCGGTCAATTCAATCCTCGGGGCAGGAGGCGGCTTTGCCGGTTTTGCAACCGGGATCGGCAATAACGGGCTTTTTGGGACAATTATCAACGCCGTCCAGTCGGACACCAAATCGAACATCCTTTCAACGCCATCGCTGGTCACTCTGGACAATCAGGAAGCAAAACTTCTGGTCGGCCAGGAAATTCCGATCACCACGGGCGAAGCGCTTTCCAAGAATTTCGACAATGCCTTCCGCACCGTGCAGCGCCAGAATGTCGGCATCCAGCTTGAAGTGAAGCCGCAGATCAATGAGGGCGGGGCGATCAAGCTGGCAATCAGGCAGGAAGTGAGTTCGATAGCGGGGCCGGTCTCGAACAGCTTTTCTGACCTGATCTTAAACAAGCGCGAGATTCAAACGACCGTTACCGTCGATGACGGGCAGATCATCGCGTTGGGTGGACTGCTCGACGACAATGAGCGCCGCACGCTCGAGAAGATTCCGTTCCTGGGTGATATTCCGGGGCTTGGGCAGCTTTTCCGATCCCGTTCCAAGACGCGATCGAAGACCAACCTGATGATATTCATCCGGCCGACCATCCTGCGCTCCGCCATGGAAGCACAGTCGCTGGCCGAACGGCGTTACAATTATGTCCGTGCCCAGCAACGCTTGCTGCGGCCAGACGAGGAGCCGAGCATAGACCAGTTGGTGCGCGACTATATGGATGCGACACCACCCTCGACTGACCCCGGGACGTCGCCGAATCCTTCGCAGCCCGGCGGCCCGGTGGTGATTGAGCCGCGGATGCGGGAATCCACGGAGCGCATCCAGCTTCCGGGGCCGAAGGAAAAAAAGGAAAAACGGTGACCATTTCCCACAGCGACGAGGCTTCCTCGCTGTCTGCCATTTTGCCGGCGATTTCCTATGGTTTTGCCCGTCGTCATGGCGTCGTGCTCAGTGCAAACGGCGAGCGTCCGGTTGCCAGTCTTTGCGAAGGGGCAGATCCTGCGATCCTGATCGAGGTCAAGCGTCATGTGCCGGGCGATATGGGCGTCGAGTGTGTGTCGGAAGCTGCATTCGATCAGTTGTTGTCGTCCACCTA
This sequence comes from Sphingomonadales bacterium, assembly GCA_031362505.1. Classification (GTDB taxonomy): domain Bacteria; phylum Pseudomonadota; class Alphaproteobacteria; order Sphingomonadales; family Sphingomonadaceae; genus Aquisediminimonas. The sequence goes on along the minus strand of JANLST010000466.1, from coordinate 5,848 downwards.
TGCGATGAATGGCGATGCCGCGGCCGCCGCCGCCGACACGCTGCGGAGCGGCGGCGAACTTGATATGATTGCCAGCGGTATACCGACTGCCGAGGACCTGCTGGACAGCGCGGATGACGCACCGGCGATCCGCCTGATCAACGGCATTCTGGCCGACGCCGTCCGCCAAGGCGTATCGGACATTCATGTCGAGCCCTATGAATCGGCTCTCGTCGTGCGCATGCGCATTGATGGAGTGCTGCGGGAAACGCTCAGAATGCCACCGCATGTCGCACCTGTTCTGGTGAGCCGGATCAAGGTCATGGCGCGTCTCGACATTGCGGAACGCCGGGTGCCACAGGATGGCCGAATTGGAATGACGTTGGGAGGCAAGACCCTTGATGTGCGCGTCTCGACCCTGCCCAGCAGGATGGGCGAGCGTGTTGTGCTTCGCATCCTCGACAAGGACAATGCCGGAATTGGCCTTGACCAACTTGGATTGGGACCAGACGTCAATGCGGTGCTTCGGGCGGCGCTTGCCGAACCCAACGGGATCGTGCTGGTCACCGGGCCGACCGGATCAGGCAAGACGACGACCCTTTATGCCGGGCTGAGATTGCTGAATGACGGCACACGCAACATTCTCACGGTAGAAGACCCGGTCGAATATGCCGTCGACGGTGTCGGCCAGACGCAGGTCAATCCCAAGGTCGGACTGACATTTGCGGCAGGCTTGCGCGCGATATTGAGGCAGGATCCTGATATTGTCATGATCGGTGAAATCCGCGACCGGGAGACCGCGGATATTGCGGTTCAGGCCTCGCTTACCGGACACCTCGTTCTTTCGACGGTCCATACGAACGATGCTGCGGGCGCGATCACGCGATTGCGGGACATGCGAATCGAACCGTTTCTGCTTGCATCAACCTTGCGCGCTGTTCTGGCTCAGCGCCTCGTGCGCCGGCTGTGTCCAGACTGTCGCAAGCCCGAAATGGCAAGCACATCGGCCAAGGAGTTGCTTGGTCTGAACGAAAGCCAGACAGTGTTCGAACCGGTCGGATGCCCGGCCTGCAACGGAACCGGGTTCAAGGGGCGGATCGGTGTTTTTGAGGCTATTCGCGTTGACGAAACAATTCGCCAGCTGATTCATGACGGCGGAGATGAAACCGCGATCGCGCGCCATGCTTTCAGGAAGGCGAGCGATCTCAACGGGGCTGCGCGCGCACTGGTCATTTCCGGGCAGACGACCCCTGAGGAAGCAGTGCGGATTACGCGACGGGATGTCGGCGATGACTCAGTTTGACTATGTCGCGCTTGATGTTGCAGGTCGTGAGAAGCGCGGCCGTGTCCCGGCCGACACTATTGAGGACGCACGGCAGCGGTTGATCGCAAAAAAACTCTATGTCGTGAGCGTGGGAGAAGGCGCGGAACGACCGGCAGCCGGTGCGCCGCTATTGTCGATCGGGCCAAAGCGACTCAATGCCAAGCAATTGACCTTGTTCACCCGGCAACTTGCCACGTTGATCCGGGTCAGCCCGCTCGAGGAATCACTTCGCACGATCGCGCGACAGACCGAAAGCGAAAAGGCGCGAAAGGTGATCGATACCGTTCATGGCGGCGTGCTCGAAGGCCGCAGCCTGGCCGAGGCAATGCAACGTGAAGCGCGCAGTTTTCCACAGCTGTATCGCGCCATGGTTTCGGCAGGAGAGGGTGCCGGTTCCTTGCCGGTGATCCTTGACCGCCTCGCCGATCTGCAGGAACGACAGGCGCAAGTGCGGTCCAAACTGTTTGCCGCGCTTGCCTATCCGATCGTGCTTGCGATCGTTGCGATGTTCGTGGTCGGCGCGTTGATGATCTATGTCGTCCCAAAAGTTGTCGAGCAGTTTGATACGGTGGGTCAGCAATTGCCCATGATTACAAGGATTGTGATTGCCCTTTCCAGTGCGCTGGCGGGATGGTGGTGGTTGATCCTGCTGCTCGCAGGCGGCACTCTCTTTCTGTGTTGGCGGCTTTTACAGGATCAATCGCGTCGCTTGTCCTTCGATCGCCGGGTTTTGAGGCTCCCACTGCTGGGCCGCCTGATCCGCGATCTGCATGCCGCACGATTGGCGCGGACGCTGGCCACAATGGTTGCGAGCCGATTGCCGCTGATCGACGGGCTTACCCTTTCGGCGCGGACCGTCCGCAATCGGGCACTGCGCGAGGCGAGCCTTGAAATGGTCGAGGCGATACGGGGCGGAGGCAGCCTGTCTGCCGCTTTGCGGCGAACGGGACTCTTTCCGCCGCTTCTGGTCTATTTGACCGCATCCGGAGAATCATCGGGTCAACTCGATTCGATGCTGGAGCGTGCAGCCGACTATCTGGAGCGCGAATTTGACAGTTTTACGGCTGCGGCACTGGCGCTGCTCGAGCCTGCGATCATTGTTATCATGGGCGCGATCGTGGCTGCCATCGTGCTTTCGATTCTGCTACCGATATTGCAACTCGAATCCCTGGCCGGAGTGTGACGATGAAATCGGATGAAGACGGCTTCACCCTTGTTGAACTGATGGTTGTGCTGGTCATTCTTGGCCTTTTGGCGACTGTTGTGGCCTTCAATGTGCTGCCAGCCCTTTCGCGGGGAACGGCGGAGAAGGCCAAGATCGATATTTCGGTGCTCGATCAGGGGCTTGAAATGTATAAACTCCAGAACCTGACTTATCCTTCGGCAAGCGACGGTCTTCAGGCGATGGCCGCGAAGGGCGTGATCAAGAAACTTCCGAAAGACCCATGGGGCCGCCCCTATCGTTATGCGATGCCGGGTCAACATGGGCCGGTCGATATTTACTCGCTGGGCGCCGATGGTGCCGAAGGCGGCGAGGGGGAAGATGCCGATATCGGCAACTGGCAATAGCGGACGGGAAAACCGTGGTGGCTATCCCTGCGAACGCCGGGATCCGTGGGCTTCGGACTTCGCCGGGGCGCAAACACGGGTGTGTGAGCGCGGCTTTACGCTGATTGAACTGATGGTGGTGCTGGCGATTGTCGGCGTGATGTCTGCCGTTGTGGTTCTGGCCATGCCCGATCCGCGGGGGCGCCTGGTCGATGAAGCAGAAAGATTTGCGGCACGAACTGTTGCGGCGCGGGACAACGCCATTGTCAGTGCCCATGCGACGCGGGTCACGATTGACGCGGGCGGATATCGGTATGAACAGAGACGCAGCGGGACATGGCAGAGTATAGCGGAAAAGCCGCTCAAGCAGGTTAGCTGGTCAGATGGAACCAAGGCTTCCGAAGGGTTGGTCCAATTTGATCCGACCGGTCTGGCAGCCCCACCGACTCGCGTAACCCTGCAGCGCGGCGATGAGAGGGTGGATATTGCCATCCTGGCTGATGGAGGCGTTCATGTCGGGCGATGAACACGGCTTCACGCTTGTCGAACTGATGGTTGCGCTTGCCATTTTCAGCCTTGTTGCGCTGACCCTTCTAAAACTTGAAGGAACGATCGTTCGCAACTCGGGCGAAATCGCCTCGCAGGCGATGGGGCAGATCGTGGCGCACAATATGGCGGTGGAAACCATCATCGATCCGCGCGCACCTCCGTTGGGGAAAGTGGAAGGCGTGACTGACAATGGCGGACGAAACTGGAAATGGACGCGCACGACCGCATCGACAGCGGATGCCAGGTTGGTGCGCATTGACATCGAGATCAGGGATGACGCCGGACGCCCCGCAGGTTTGCTGACGCTGGCACGGCCAGCCCAATGAAACGGGTCGCCAGATTTAGCCTCTTGAGGCGTTCCGCCGAAAACGGCTTCGCACCCTTGAGGCGTTCCGCCGAAAACGGCTTCACACCATTGAGGCGTTCCGCCGAAAACGGCTTCACACTCGTCGAAGTCGTTGTGGCGCTATTCATTTTTGCATTGCTGGCCTCCGCTGGGGTCAGCTTGTTGTCGTTTGCCGTCAAGGCGCAGGCGGCGTCCGCACGCGTGCTGGCGGATGTGTCAGGTAATCGAAGGCTTTCGGCGATGCTTGTTGCGGATCTTGGCCAGGCCGTACCGCGCGTTTCACGAGGCGTTTCAGGAGCCCCGCGTCCCGCCTTCGACGCCAATCGGGACGAATTGCTTATGGCCTATGTCCGCGGTGGCTCAAAGCCGCAGCATGTTGAAATTCGCCTCGATAATGGGACGCTCGTGCGGATTGCGACGCCATTTGTCGATGGCGCTGCGACCGATCCACCAATGACGCTCGAAACCGATGTTGAACGCGTTCGGTTGCGATTTCGAACCAAGGCCGATTGGAGCGACAATTGGGATTCGGAACGAACCGACGCGTTGCCGCGTGCAATTGAGCTAACAATTACCAAGCGCGGCGAAGCGCCGGTCAAACGGCTCTTTCTGGTGGGAGCGGGCGCGTGATTGTGCCTCCGCAGGAACGGGGCGTTGCGCTCCTGACTGTCTTGATGCTGGTTGCCGTGATTGGAGTCATTGCCGCCACCTCGCTCGAACGGCTCAAGCTGCAAACGCATCTTTCGATCAATATGGCTGCGATCGATCAGGCGCGGCACTATGCCTACGCCGGAGAGCGAATTGCCGCCACGCGGATCGGCGATCTCAGCAGCCTTGATCGATCAATCACATTGCGCGGCGAATGGCTCGACCAAGTGAAAGCATTTCCGATTGATGTCGGCACCGCCACGGCAAAGGTCAGCGACGGTGGGAACTGCTTCAACCTCAACTCGCTTGTAACCCAATCAACCGAAGGCGAGCGTGTGATCCGTCCCGTGGCCGTGCGTCAGTTCGAAGCTTTGATGACGATGCTTGGCATCCAACCGCGAACCGCAGGCGCAATCGCACAGGCCGCGGCGGACTGGATAGACAGTGATACAACCCCTCAAGCCGGTGGTGCGGAAGATGAGACCTATGCAAGGGCACCGATCCCTTATCGAGCAGCCAATGCACTGATGAGTGATGTTCCTGAATTGCAAGCTGTGGCAGGTGTCGACCCGGCGATTTACGAAAGGATTCGGCCTTGGGTCTGCGCGCTTCCGGTTGCGGAACTCTCACCTCTCAATATCAATACGCTACGAAGTGACCAATCGCCGCTGATTGCAATGCTCTTGCCAGAAAAGTTGAGTTTGGCCTTTGCGCAGAGGATGATCGACGAACGCCCACCCATCGGCTATTCGGCAGTTGAGAATTTCTGGTCCAAACCGGCGCTGCGCGGAATTTCGCCACCGCTTGAGGTTATGACCCAGACACAATTGAAAACGCGCTGGTTTGCGCTCGAACTACATATTGAACTGGGTGGGACGGAATTCAGCGAGATGGCTCTGATCGATGGCTCCAACAACCCCGCAAAAATCGTGCGGCGAAGCTGGGGCGATGGCGCATGAGCGGGTTGGTCGTTTTTCTAGGTGGAGATGCACTCCCTTGGCTGCAGATCGAGTACGGCAGGGTCGTCGCGCAAGGTGACGATCTCCGCGGATCGGACGAGGCTGTCATCGCTATCGTGCCAGCCAGAAGCGTCACCTACCGCAATGCTGCATTTGGCGAATTGAGTCAGGCTCAAGCACTGGCTGCCGCGCGACTCAATGCAGCGGACGTCAGTCTCGGCAGTGACCAACATGTCGCTGTGGCAGAAGCGGGTGACTATTTTGTCGTCACGGACAAGGAAGCGATGCGGGGCTGGCTGGCCAAGCTGGGTGAGCGGGGCCTGCGCGCAGCGGCGATTATTCCGTCACCAAGCATTCTACCCTTGCCACCAAGCGGCTTCGTGAGGGCTGAACTGCCTCACGAAATCGTTCTCCGGTCGACGAGCACGGCACTCGGCGAGGATGGCGTCATTTCGTCACTGGTCGTGGGCGATCAACCCGTTACGAATCTGGGGC
>JANLST010000419.1:0-4085 GCA_031362505.1 Sphingomonadales bacterium | reverse complement strand
CGCGTCGGGATGGGGCAATGGCCGGTTCTGGCTTGGTCGACCCTGATGAGTGCGCTCCCGCTGTTGCTCATGGCGATTGCCATCGGAGAGCAGCTGGTTCCTCGGGACTGGACGCCATTGATCGCGCTTGCCTTTTTGAGTCAAATCGCAGGACAGGGTCTCATGATCTATGCGGTAGGCCGCATTGCGCCGCTCCTGTTCGGGCTGACATTACTTCTTCAGCCGATGATCTCAGCCTTGATTGGCTGGATCGCGTACGATGAAAGGCTCGGCACAGCCGATTGGGCCGGGGCGGTGCTGATCGGACTGGCTCTGGTTCTTGTGAGCCAGCCCGACCGAAGAAAGGCCTAAACCGCGCCACCCAGACCGTGCGAGACCATGCAGTACAGCATCGGGATCGACAGGAGCAGATTCGTGCGCGAAGCCATCATCGCCGTCGAAGCAGCTTTGGCTTTGGCGTCGGCATCGACCTCAACAATTCCAAGCGCCTTTTTCTGGTTCGGCCAGATGATGAACCAGACATTCGCAGCCATGATCAAGCCAAGCCACATGCCGATACCGATGATACGATAGCCCTCCTGGAAGGTCAGGCCATTCATCAATTCGCCGCCCTTTTCAGGCAGGGTGGCAACCCCGATTCCAAACACGACTGTTGCCAACGCCGCCCAGCGGAACCAGAACAATGCCTTGGGAGCTATATACTTCGTCACGCCGGGTTTCAGTTCGGCCGGTACACTCGGCATTGTCGGGATCTGAACAAAATTGAAATAATAGAGCAGGCCGATCCACAGCACGCCCGAGATGACATGGAGAAAGGTCATCCATGCGATCGAGTTGCCTGCGCCACCGGACCAGATCAGCAACCCGATCATCGCTGCAAAACCGACGCCGAGCACCGCGTGAAGATTGCCGAAGAATTTTGCCATTTTGCTTCCCCTATTGCTTTGCGGACACCACCGCCGATTGACGCCGCACCCCTATCACTCCATGAATCCCCTGTCACCCAGTGGAATGCACCATGGTTCAAGCGCTTGCAGATATGACTCTTGATGAATTGCGGCCCATCTTGGCGCGCTTGCTTCCGCGCCATGCTGGTTTTGACGGCTGGGGAGAAAAGGCGGTCGATAGTGCTGCCGACGAACTGGGCATTGACCCGGCAATCGCCCGACTGGTGTTTGGGGGAGACCGTGTCGCGATGATCGACGCATGGTTTGCCAGCATCGACGAAGACATGCTCATACAACTTCCGCCCGAAAAACTGGCAGACATGAAAGTGCGCACGAGGATCACGACACTGGTCCAAACACGACTCGATCTGGCCATGCCGCATCGTGAGGCGCTGCGTCGGGCGGCAGCTATACTTGCATTTCCTGCCAACGCGCCGCGTGGACTGCAACTGGGCTGGCGTGCAGCAGATGCGATGTGGCGCGCCGCTGGAGACAAGGCGACGGATTACAATCATTATACCAAACGCGCGATTCTTGGATCCGTTTATGCGGCAACGCTCGCCGTTTTCCTCAACGACGAAAGCGAAGGCCTTGCTGATACCCGGGCGTTTCTCGAGCGCCGCATTGATGGGATCATGCGGTTCGAAAAAACCAAGGCGAAACTTGTCGACCTTAAACCGCCATTCAGCCCTTCTCGCTTCATTGGCCGACTGCGCTACCCCGTCCGCTAACACTGGCTAAACGCTGTTGTTAATGATAATCGCTCGCAAATTGCGAATCATTGAGACTGGTAGCGCGTGAAACTCGACCAACTGCCCCTGAATCAGCCCGCGACTATTACGCATATCGGCTGGGATGCGTTCGAAGCAGGCGCCGCTCAAAGGCTGCGCACGTTGGGCTTCGATGAGGGCATCACTGTAGAGACAATCCATCGCGGTGTATTGCTAGCGCGCGATCCGATCGCTTGTCGGATCGGTCGGATGACAGTCGCCATCCGACGCATCCATGCAACGCTGATCGACGTAACACCTGAATGACAGCCCTTCCCCTGATCGCACTGGTTGGCAATCCCAATGCTGGCAAGTCTGCCTTGTTCAACGCGCTGACTGGCGCGCGCCAAAAGACAGGCAATTATCCCGGTGTGACGGTCGAACGCCATGTCGGAAGGATGATGCTGCCTGACGGCAGGCCGGCCGAACTGGTCGACTTGCCCGGCACCTACAGTCTGGAGCCGACCAGTCCGGACGAGCAAGTGACACGTGACGTCATCTTGGGCGTTCAGGCCGGCGAGCGGCGACCCGATGCGCTGATCATTGTGGTCGATGCCGGCAACCTCGATAATCATCTGCGGTTTGCCGCCGAGCTGATCGCACAGGGCATTCCGGCCATGATCGCGCTCAACATGATCGATATGGCAGAACGTGATGGACTGACACTTGATCCAGCCCGGCTATCCAACGATCTCGGGGTCCCGGTGATCCCAACAGTGGCAGTCCGCAAGCGTGGGGTTGAGCCGCTCAAGGATGAGGTTCTGGCGCTACTGGGCAAAGCTGCAATTCCGGCGCGGCCGCTTATCGGGGATTTTGGTGAACGACAACGTCAGGCGCGTGGCGTGGCAAGGGCGGCCATCCTGCGGGAAGCCCCAGCCCGTGCGACGACCCGGGCAATCGACAGCATAGTCCTCCATCCTATCCTCGGGCTGATCATCCTGGTGGTGCTCCTTTTTATCATGTTTCAGTCTGTATTTGCCTGGGCCAAGCTGCCCGCCGATGCCATCAATTACGGTGTCTCGATGATCCATGACCGGGCAATTGCCATACTACCAGAAGGGATTGTCCGCTCCTTCATCGCTGACGGGTTGATCGCCGGAGTCGGCGCTGTGATTGTCTTTCTGCCCCAGATCCTGATCCTGTTTGCCTTCATCCTCGTCCTCGAAATGACAGGGTACATGGTGCGTGCGGCGTTCCTTATGGACCGCCTTATGGCAGGAGTGGGCCTATCGGGTCGCGCCTTCATCCCTCTGCTTTCGTCGTTCGCCTGTGCGGTGCCGGGGATCATGGCAACGCGGACGATTGAGGATCCCAAGGACAGGCTGACCACAATCCTGATCGCCCCGCTGATGACCTGTTCGGCCCGACTGCCGGTCTATACCGTGATCATTGCCGCCTTCATTCCCGCCCGGACTGTAGGCCCGGGCATCGGCCTGCAGGGGCTGGTTCTGCTGGGTCTCTATGTCTCGGGGATTGTCGGCGCCCTTGTGGCCGCGCTCGCACTGCGCCGCTCGGTTACCAAGGGCAAGGGCATGGGCTTCATGATGGAAATGCCACGTTACCAGATGCCGATGCTGAGAAACCTCTTGCTCGGCCTTTGGCAGCGGGCTTGGGTTTTTCTCAAGCGCGCGGGCACGATCATTGCCGTTACGACAATGATTCTCTGGGCATTCCTCAACTTTCCGCGCGTCGACCCGGCCTCCGGTGTCAGTCAGGTCGACCACTCGATTGCGGGCCATATTGCCAATGGTCTATCGGTTGTGATGAAGCCGATCGGCTTCAACCGCGACATTTCACTGGCGTTGATCCCGGCCATGGCGGCGCGCGAGGTGGCCGTCGCAGCACTCGCCACCACTTACGCAATCGACGACCAGAACGAAGCGAAGCGTAACCAGACGCTGGGCGAACGGCTCAAGGGAAGCTGGAGCCTGCCGACCGCGCTCGCCTTCCTCGCCTGGTTCGTTTTTGCGCCACAATGCATTTCGACCATTGCCGTGGTGCGTCGCGAGACGAACGGGTGGAAGTGGCCGCTCTTTATGGTGGCCTATCTCTTCGTGCTCGCCTATGTCGCGGCAGGAGTCACGTTCTGGCTCGCGACATATCTTGGACTTTGAGGGGACACTATGGCGGGCAGCGTCAACAAGGTTATTCTGATCGGCAATCTGGGTAAGGACCCGGAAGCACGCAGCATGAACAATGGCGGCGAAGTCGTCAGCTTCTCCATCGCGACATCCGAAAACTGGAACGACAAGGCGTCTGGCGAGCGCAAGGAAAAGACCGAGTGGCATAACATCGTCATCTTCAACGAGAATCTGGGCCGGATCGCCAAACAGTATCTGCGCAAGGGTTCGAGCGTCTATGTCGAGGG
>JANLST010000358.1:0-3261 GCA_031362505.1 Sphingomonadales bacterium | reverse complement strand
ATCGGGCGAATGGCGGCCCGGGCACCGGATTCCGTTCGAGCACGAACTGGTCGCACACTATGGCTGCGCGCGGGCCACTGTGAGCAAGGCGATCACAGCGCTTGTTCGTGCCGGCCTGGTCGAACGACGACGCAAGGCCGGATCATTTGTGTCCCATCCCCATATCCATGCGGCGGTGCTTGATATTCCCGATATTGGTGCAGCCATTGCAGAACGCACGGGCAGTTACCGGTTCGAGTTGCTTGCGAGCACCTTGAAGACATTTGATGTCGCAGGTGGTGACTTTGAAAAGGGAACAAGATTACGAAATATTGCCGGCATTCATCACGGGAGCGGAGGGCCATTTGCCCATGAGGAGAGATCGATCAACCTCGACGCGGTGCCGCTTGCGGGTGATACGGACTTTGCGAACCGGGATCCGAGCAGCTGGTTACTCGATCACGTTCCATGGAGCGAAGCGCGTCACCGGATAAGCGCCGTTGGAGCAACCCCCGATGTTGCCCGCGATCTCGAAATTGCACGTGGCGCACCCTGCCTCATGGTTGAGCGCTGGACCTGGCGTTCCAGTGTGCCGATTACCTTTGTCTGTCAGACATTTCGAGGCGATCGATACGATCTCGTCGCCAAGTTCACCCCACAAGGGCGCTAATCCCGAGCCTCGGCCTAGCGGCTTGATTCAGTTTCATATTTCACTTTTTACGGTCAAAAGCCCTGAAAATCAAACCGGCTGCGCATAACCAAATTTTGCTCCTATTCTACAAGATTGTAATGTGCAGCAATCAACAACGGAGGGACGGATATGGCATCCTTGATGCGTGGCGCGATCGGCCTTGTGGCCCTTTTCAATGGCTTGATCGGTCTGGGGTTCCTGCTCAATCCTGCGAAAATGGCCACGGAATTCGCGCTGTCCCCAATCGGCACCCAGGGCATGGCAACAATGCGAGCCGACTTTCCGGCCTTTTTCCTGACCGGTGCTATCTTTTCAATGATCGGTGCGTGGCGCGCTGATCCCAAGCCACTGCTGGTACCGCTGATGCTGCTGGCACTTGCGCTTTTCGGCCGGTTTGTCAGCATAGCCCTTGATGGCACAGCATCAACGACTGTCCCACCGATGATCGTCGAGTCGGTAATGCTGGCTATTCTGGCTGTTGGCTATCGGGAGTTCAGCCCACGTGGGGATTGACCGGGCAGATTCGCCCAGTCCCTAATCGCAATCCGCGCAGGTGCCGCGCACTTCTATTACGGGGCGGACAGGGTTGAACCCGGCTTTCTTGGCCGCCGATCGCACGCCCGAAGACACGCTGTCATCGTCTATGTGGGTTGTCTGCCCACATGAATCGCAAACCAGGAAGATGCAGTCATGCACGCAATCCGGGTGAGCATTGGCCAGATAAGCGTTCGCGCTTTCAACGCGCATTGCCAGGTTGGAGCCGACAAACAAATCAAGGATGCGATAGACGCTGTTCGCGGCGACGCGCTTGCCGCGCGCTTTTGAGACCGCTTCAGCAATATCATAGGCCGATGCCGGTTTTTCGAACCCAGCCAGCGCGTCGAAAATGCTGGCGCGCATGTCGGTCCATTGCTCGCCTGATTTGAGAAGTGTCATCCGCGCCGCTTCGGCAAGCGAGGAACCGTGATGGAGTGTGTGATCGTGCACGTGCTGGGCCATGGGTTAAATCTAGGCGCGTCGCGGCGTAGGCGCAAGGTTCGGCCCAAAGGTTAGCAAGGGCGAGCCCAAATATCAGTTATGCGCGCGGCGGTTCAGGTCATGCCCCAGGGCAACGATCATCACCCCAAGGATCGAATAAATCGTCTCATAACCACCTTCATGCGGCAAGGTCATCGCGCCTGCCATTACGCCAAGTCCAAGCGAACCCACCCAGACCGGCATTGCATAGCCATGCTGCAATACCCCTCGGCCCAAAGCCAACGCACCAAGCGCCATCGCCAACATCAGGCCGATTTCATGAATCGCTGGATGAAGCAGGAAACCACCAGCCGATGCCAGCACCGTCACAATGACCGCGCTCAAAATGCAGTGCGCAAGGCAGAGCCCCGAAAGGCCAATCGCCAGCCGGTCAAGGCCACCTTGTCTGAGCACTGCATTCAACACATCTGATTCCCTTGCGTCATGATATAATGACACGTCAGCATGAAAGATACAACATCACATTGAAAAAATATGATGCAAAATCTGTTGAACCCACCACCACTCCGCCGCATAGGCGCGGTTCATGCGTAACCTCCGTCCCAACGCAATTGCCAACTGGCTGTTCTCAGTCGCAATTCTCGTCTTTGCCATGGTCGTCGTCGGCGGCATCACGCGGCTGACCGAATCGGGGCTGTCGATCACCGAGTGGAAGCCCGTTTCCGGCGCGATCCCGCCCCTGAATGAGGCGGCATGGCAATTGGCCTTCACAAAATACCAGCAGATTCCCGAGTACCAGCTGATCAACAACGGAATGACGCTCGCCCAGTTCAAGTTCATCTATTTCTGGGAATTCATCCACCGGTTGCTCGGGCGACTGATTGGCATTGCGTTTGCGCTGCCGCTCGCCTGGTTCGCGCTTCGACGCGCCATTCCGAAAGGCTATGGTTGGCGATTGACGGCATTGCTGGCGCTGGGCGGATTACAGGGAACGATTGGCTGGTGGATGGTCGCTTCCGGCCTGACTTTGCGCACGGATGTCAGCCATTATCGCCTTGCGACACACCTTTTGACGGCTTTGTTGATTCTAGGCGGACTGGTCTGGACGGCGCTTGATCTGAAGGCCCTTGCTGCAAACCCGGTATCGCGACCGGCAAGGCTGACCGGAACTGGCGCGGCAGTGCTGGTGATCCTTGGCATCCAGCTTCTGTTCGGCGCCTATACAGCCGGGCTGAATGCGGGTCAGGTGGCGAACACATGGCCGTTAATGAACGATCATCTGGTTCCGGAAGGAATCGACTGGGCCGGGGGGATGCTCGCCGCGCTGGGCAATGATCCTTTCCTCATCCACTTCGTCCATCGCTGGTGGGCCTGGGTGTTGGTCGCAGCACTGATCATACTTGCTCGCAAGGTAAGGGCATCCGGCAATCGCCTTGCCTCGGTTGCGATCCATGCGGCGTTCGGCACGCAGATACTGCTCGGCATCGCAACGGTGATGACCGGCATCAACATTCCCATTGCCGTCCTTCATCAGGCCGTTGGGGCACTTGTCGTTGCAGCAACTGTCTGGGGGGTGCATGTTTTGGGGCGAATCAAGGAGAGTGTATCGTGAC
>JANLST010000314.1:0-1848 GCA_031362505.1 Sphingomonadales bacterium | reverse complement strand
GGGGGGAATGTCCGGTGCCAGATCGAATTGCGCGAACGCGCATTCCAGATCGAGGGCTGTCGCCCGGATTATGCCGTCATCACGATGTCCCAAAGCCACCGCAGTTCCAAACGGAATGGCGCATGGGAGGACGAATCCGTTGTTATAGTCGGTATGTTCGCCGATCAGATTGACCCTACCGGGCGCAAACGAGACCAGATCGGGTCGTCGCCCATAGGCATCGAAAAAGCCTTTGACCACACGATCGATGACCGATTGTTCGGTGTCGCGCATGAGGATCAGCCCCCGAACCGTCGGGCGCCGACGCTGCGAAGGCGCTCGGCTGCCTGTTCGGGCGTCAGGTCGCGCTGGGCCTCCGCCATCATCTCGTACCCGACCATGAATTTTCGCACGTTGGCCGACCGGAGAAGCGGTGGGTAGAAATGCGCATGCAATTGCCAGTGTGACTGGTCACCGGTCGAGAATGGCGCGCCGTGCCAGCCCATCGAATAGGGAAAGGGGCACCCGAAAAGATTGTCATAGCGGGCGGTCAATTCGCGCGCGGCTGCGGCAAGCGCGTCCCGCTGGTCATCGTCAAGCTGGTCCATGCGCTGAACCGGCTTGCGCGGCATCAAGAGCGTTTCGAACGGCCAGTTTGCCCACCAGGGGACGATTGCCAACCAATGCGCGTTTGAGACGACGATACGCTCGCCGTCTGTTTCTCGCGCCACGACGTCCATCAACAAGGATCGCCCGTGTTCCTCAAAGTATCGGCGCTGGTTGGAATCCTCGACTGCAGGTTCGTCCGGCAAATGGCTGCTCGCCCAGACCTGGCCATGCGGGTGCGGATTGGAACAGCCCATCATCGCGCCCTTGTTCTCGAACAACTGGACCCAGACATGGTCACGGCCGAGTTCTGTGGTTTCGCTTGCCCAGCAATCGACGATTGCGCGAACTTGCACTTGAGAGAGTTCCGGCAGGGTTTTTGAATGATCGGGCGAAAAGCAGATGACGCGGCAGGTTCCCGAAACGGGTTCGAACCGGAACAGCGGATCCGGATCGGATGTGCGCGCCTTATCGGGTGCCAGCGCCGGAAAGTCATTGTCGAACACATAGGTGCCTGAATATTCAGGGTTCACGATGCCGTTGGCGCGCGCGTTTCCGGCGCAGAGATAACAGTCCGGATCATGAGCAGGACGCGCATCGTCGGCCACTGCATCGGTCTGACCGAGCCAGGGCCGCTGGCTGCGGTGCGGAGACACCAGCACCCATCGTCCGGTCAATGGATTGTGCCGTCGATGGGTCGCGTCAAGCATGCTTCGCCTTTGCGGCACCTGGCCCGACATAGGATGCACGATTGCCGAAAATATAACCGTTGACGCCCAAAGCGACCAACACCGACGAGACCAGCACGATCAGCATCACATCAATATAGTGCAGCCCGCCAAGCCCAACATGCTGATAGAATGTCTCACCGGGAAAAAGCATGTCCGGTTTGTAGAGGATGAAATTATGGGCTGCGTAGGCGCTGACTCCAAAGAGCAGGCCAATGACGGCGGCTCGCGCATCAACATTGCTGAACATCAGTCCGACAATGAAGGCAGAGAGGATCGGCATAGACAACAGGCCATTCAGTTCTTGCAGCAGATTGATGATGCTTTTGGCATTCTCGAACGCGGGAACCAGCGCAATCGAGGTGATGGTCAGGATCATCGAAACGATCGCAGCGAGCCGCCAATGGTCTTGCACCTTGCGCACGAACTTGTCGTGAAAGTCGATCGAGTAGAGCGCAACAGAGCTGTTGAGGATCGCACTTGTATGGGCAATAACAGCGGCGGCCATCAAGGCTGCAAACGCGCCGGACATCCA
>JANLST010000265.1:0-2156 GCA_031362505.1 Sphingomonadales bacterium | reverse complement strand
CGCGTTCGCACGATGACAAGGCGCAAAGGTCGCATCCTTGAGGAGGCGACAGACGCCAGCCGCTTTCGCACCACGTGCTGCTGCACAGGGTCCAGGAACCCCATCCAGCTGTCCCGTCCCCCTATCCTTGCGACCCCAATCCTGTCGTTGGGGCTGGTCGGTGAACGACAACAAAGCAGACATATTTACTCAAGGGCCGAACTTCTGGGAAGTCGGACTTTGCGGTCATCCCGCAGGGGGGGGGCTGAACGTGGGTTTTTGGCAAAAGACGACGCTCGAGCGTTTGCTCGCGCGATGTCGTCGAACGAGCAAAACTGGGCCGGGAACGGACCGGCGGGTTTCGGTCGGTCGTGTTAAGTTCCGCGGTTCCCAAAGCTTGGCTAATGGGAAGACTGGCCCCGGAATTCCTAGCCCACGCACGCAAAGATGCGCATAGTTTAAGGTAGGTGTCGGCTGCATAGTCGTAATTCAATTGACGTTGCCAAATTGACCAACATAGTGACCGCGATTTTCAAATTGGGAGGGCAAGGGACTATGACGACCGATCTGACAATGCTGGTGGCAACTGCGCTGCTGTGCCTTGGCATTCCGTTCATTTATGGGTTGGGCCGATTCAAACAGCCTGGTGGCGCGGCTTGGGCAGCAGGCAACCGCGAAAAAGCCTTGAGAGTACCGGCCTGGACCGAGCGCGCGGTCAAGGCCCATGCCAATCTGATCGAGAGCCTTGCGCCATTTACGATTCTGGTGCTCGTTGCGCACGTGTCGGCCCGGGCAAACTCCGCGACAGCGCTGGGAGCAGAAATCTTCTTTTGGGGCCGGGTCGCGCATCTGGCGATTTATGTCGCCGGTATTGCTTATTTGCGCACGCTGGCATGGTTTGGTTCGTGGGTTGGTGGCGCGATCATTCTCGCGCAGATGTTCTGATAGTCCCAAGAAACTTGGGGCGGGTTTATTCCCGAACCTGTTGGTTCGCGCAGGCTGGATGACGCCATTCGCAAACCATGCCGCTGCGCTTGCCCTTGCTCGATTTGAACGGCGGCTTTCGTGAATGGCCTGAGTGAGCTGGAGCGACCAAACTTGGCGCGCATTGCTGCCAGGCCGCTAAACTACGGGCGAAAGGCTGGTTCCGTCAAAAGCTGCCGTTTGCGCACCGACCGGGGAACGGCTTGAAATGGAACGTGTGCCGACGTCACATTACACGCTGTAAATGTCCGCTTTCCACCCAAAAGCAGACGATTGTCAGACCTTCGACGCCCCTGTCCCGGAATTGCGGTGACAGGTGCAAAAGCCCCAAGGGGAGTATCATCCGTATGAGCCACGTGGATCAACGATTTGCACTGCAATAGTAACCGGCTGTTGCTGCCGCCTATAGATCGCGCAGCATGGCGCAGCGCAAATGGGCGTTGGGCTTGGCGGCGAGTTCGGCGGCGAGGGGTGACGGGGTCTGCTCCGACGTCAGGGTGCGAAAGCCGAGGCGTTCGTAATAGGGCGCGTTCCAGGGCAGGGTCCTGTCGGTGGTGAGTGACAGGGCGCTGAAGCCTTGGCGTCGGGCTTCGTCCGCCACGGTGACGATCAGCAATCGGCCGATACCTCGCCGCTGATAGCCCGCCGCGACCGAGACTTCCTCAATGTAGAAGTGGTCGCCCAGCGGCTCACCGCACAGATATCCGGCAATTTCGTGATCGTGCTCGGCGACCCAGACATGCCCCTGCTCGATAGGTGCAGCCAATTCTTCCGGAGTTGAAACCTCGCCAACGGCCCAGTCCATATGGGTGTTCATGAAAAGCGCACTCGCTGAAAGTTCGACTTCGATGATCGCAGGGATATCCACAACCGCCGCAAGACGAACCCGCATCAGTGCTTCCGGGTCAGCGTCCGCATCGCATCATCGAGGCCGGCGAGTGTCAGCGGATACATGCGGTCATTCATGAGTTCCTTGACGAGTTTGGTTGACTGCGAATAGCTCCAATGCTGCTCGGGCGTGGGGTTGAGCCAGACGGCTGCGGGTTAGGTGGTCGTCATCCGCTGCATCCAGACGGCCCCGGCCTCTTCATTGAAATGTTCGACCGATCCGCCAGGATGGCTGATTTCATAGGGGCTCATCGCGGCATCGCCGACGAAGACCGCCTTGTAATCGTGCGGGAATTTGTGGAGCA
>JANLST010000202.1:0-4885 GCA_031362505.1 Sphingomonadales bacterium | reverse complement strand
GATCGAGAACCAGAAAATACGTCCCGCACAAGTGATTGGCCCTCTCGGCGAATCGCTTACGGTCGACTCGCTCCCTCCGCCATCCACCACCCGTTGGGTCGTGCGGCGCAAGGCAGAAGTCGTTGCGGCAGTGAATGGCGGTCTTCTGACTGTCGATGAAGTGTGCGACCGTTACAGCCTCACGCTCGAAGAGTTTGCGAGCTGGCAACGTGCAGTCGATCGTTCGGGCATGCCGGGACTGCGGGTCACCCGAATCCAACATTACAAGACTCTTTACGAGCGCCAGCAGCGCTACTGAGAATTGCGCCAATCGCCTGCGCTTCCCATCCAGATGGAAAGCGCAGCGATGGCCGCAGTTTCGGCCCTGAGGATACGGGGCCCCAGAGAAATCGAAACAGACTGGGGCAGAGCACGAATCATCGCCCGCTCTTCATCATCGAATCCGCCTTCGGGGCCTATAAGAATTGCAGCGGGACCCGGATGCGCCGCGGCGACTCCAGCGAACGGTTGGCCACCTCCCTCATCAGCGAAGAACAGAGTTCGTAATGCGGGCCATGATTTGATCAGGGCCGCGAGTTTCACTGGTTCGGCCAGTTCGGGTAAGGCAGTGCGTCCGCATTGTTCGGCGGCTTCCACCATATGGCTGCGCAGCCGTTCGAGATTCAATCGTTCGATCACCGTCCGGCGCGTAATGACCGGCTGGTAGCGTGCGACGCCCAGTTCGCATGCTTTTTCCGCGACCAGATCGATCCGCGCCTTTTTGATCGGCGCGGCGAGCAGCCAGATGTCGGGAACGTCTTCGCGGTCGCGCAATCGGCCATTCACGCTCAAGATCAGGTCACGCTTCCCGATCATCGCAACTTCTGCCAGCCATTCGCCTGAAACATTGTCGAAGAGCTTGACCGGCGCACCCTGTTTCATCCGCATTACGGAAATCAGATAATGTGCCTGCGGCCCGATGATCGGCAGTTCAATACCATCCGAAAGTGGGGTTTCGACAAACAGGCGAGGAGTCGATTGGGGTGGCCAGGCGGGCATTGCGGGCATATTGACTCCCCTAGCATGGAGACGCCGCAGATCGAAATCGTCCCCGACAGTCAACATAGAGGACTGGTCGGGATGTTGCCCGAAAGTATCCGCAATTATGCGCTTCTCGCGCGTTTTGATCGGCCTATTGGCTGGTGGCTTCTTTTTTGGCCTTGTACGTGGGGCGTGCTGCTGGCCGGGGGTTTCGCGAATCACTGGCCCCTGATTCTGTGGATGCTGCTGGGAGCGATTGTGATGCGCGGGGCAGGTTGCGTCTACAATGACATTGTCGATCGCGATCTGGATGCCAAAATTGAACGAACCCGACTGCGACCTTTGGCGAGCGGCGCAGTCATGCCGCAGGCGGCATGGATCTGGCTGGTCATTTTATGCCTTGTTGGCCTCGTCGTCCTGGTCCAACTCCGCGTCGAAGCGCAGCTTGTCGCGTTGGCCAGCGTCATTCCTGTGGCTGCATACCCGTTCATGAAGCGAATTACCTGGTGGCCGCAGGCCTGGCTGGGCATCGTTTTCTCATGGGGTGCTCTGGTTGGCTGGATCGCCATCAGCGGTACGGCGTCTGGCGCAATGCTGTTGCTCTATGCCGGAAGCATTGCCTGGGTGGTTGGCTATGACACCATCTATGCGTTGCAGGACCGTGAAGACGATGCGCTGGTAGGTGTCCGATCCTCGGCTTTGCGGCTCGGATCACGAGTAAAAAATGGGGTCGCACTGTTTTATGGTATCGCCTTGTTTTGCTGGGCAGCGGCGTTCTGGTCGATCCGGCCGCAGGCGCAGGTGCTGGCAACCTTGCTGCCCCTTGCGATGCATTTGGGCTGGCAGGTCGTTACGCTTCGGTCCGATAACGATAGTGATGCGCTGGCCAAGTTCCGTTCAAACCGGTTTGCAGGTCTTTTGATGGCTCTGGCGTGTCTCGTTGTGGGCGCTTCCGCCTGATTCACTCTGACGTCTGCACACAAAAGGCTTCAAACCTGACCCTTCCCGCACTATGCGCCACGAATGCTGACGATTGAACAAGCGAAGGATCGCGCCACCGATCTGGTGGAACGGGCGATGAAGGCAGGCGCCGACGCCTGCGATGTGGTCTATTCGGGCAATGCTTCGACGCAGGTGCAGATGCGCCTCGGCGCACTTGAAGATGTTGAACGGTCCGAAGGCGAAGACATTGGCTTGCGTGTTTTTGTTGGCAGCAAGTCGGCCAGTACGTCTTCATCAGACCTTTCGGCTGCCGCTTTTTCGGCTCTCGCCGAACGTGCTGTTGCGATGGCGCGCGAGGCCCCTGAAGATGCCTTTGCCGGGCTCGCGCCCGAAGAACGCTTGATGCGCGGCATACTTCCGGAACTTGATTTGCGCGATGAGAGGGACTTGCATCCCCAAGATCTCCGGGAACGCGCACTTCTGGCTGAAGACGCGGCCCGATCTGTCGTCGGCGTCACGAACAGCGAAGGGGCAGGGGCCAGCATGTCGCAGGCGGTTACTGCTCTGGCAACCAGTCACGGTTTTGCGGCGAGCTATTCGGGCACGGGTCATGGCATCTCGGCAAGCGTGCTTGCGGGCGAAGGCGGCGGGATGCAGCGCGATTATGCCTATCATTCGACACGCCATTTTGGCGATCTTGACAAGCCCGAGGCAATCGGGCGGGCAGCTGGAGAGCGGGCCGTTGCGCGGCTGAACCCGATCAAGCTGAAGAGTGGGCCGATGCCCGTAATCTTTGATCCGCGCGTCGGCAATTCACTTCTCGGGCACCTGGCAGGAGCGATTACGGGAGGCGCAATTGCACGAAAGACAAGTTTTCTGCTCGAAAAGCTGGGACAGCGAGTCTTTGCCACGGGCGTGAACGTGATCGACAATCCATTGCGCCCACGTGGAATGCGTTCGCGTCCCTTCGATGGCGAAGGCCTTGCGACGCATGAAACCGATATCATCATGGACGGCGTCCTGACTGGCTGGCTTGTGGATAGCGCATCTGGTCGTCAACTTGGCCTTGCCCCAACGGGTCACGCACAACGCGGTGGCGGCGGGGCTCCCGGTGCCGGGACAAGCAACCTTCACATGGCAGCAGGGCAGGTCAGTCCAGCCGCACTGATGGCTGACATCAAATATGGCATTTATGTAAACGAATTGATCGGGATGGGGGTCAACGGCCTGACTGGGGACTATAGCCGCGGGGCCTCGGGATTTCTGATCGTCGACGGCGAAATTGCCGGACCTGTTGCGGAAGTTACGATTGCGGGCAACCTCAACGACATGTTCGCCGCGTTAATCCCTGCGAATGATCTGCACTTTCGCTACGCCACCAACGTGCCGACGCTGCGGGTCGATGGAATGACCTTGGCGGGTGACTGACACGCTTCTTGATGCTGTGAGCGCAGTCGCGCGCGAGGCTGGAGCGCTGGCTATGAACCATTGGCGCGGCGATTTCGAACAATGGGAAAAGTCTCCCGGTAATCCGGTCAGCGAAGTCGATCTTGCGGTCGATCGGTTTCTCCAGAAGCGTTTGGCCGAACTCGATCCCGATGCCGGATGGCTCTCCGAAGAGACGGCGGACAGCGCCGAACGCCTGCTTTTGCCGCGCGTCTGGGTGGTTGATCCGATCGACGGCACGCGCGACTTTGTTCGCGGTCGCCGTGGCTGGGCGATCTCGATTGCGCTGGTCGAAGGTGGCCGGCCTCTTCTTGGCGTGCTCGATGCTCCGGCACGAGACGAACATTGGAGCGCTGCAGCAGGCGGCGGGGCGACTCGCAATGGCGGTTTGATTGTCCCATCTGCCCGCATCCACCTTCCAGGTGCGCGCGTACCGGCTGATGCCGTTCCGCGAATCGACAGCGATCTTGTGATTGTTGACAAGCCAAACTCGATCGCGCTGCGCATGGCCATGGTCGCGGCGGGCGAAGCGGATTTGGTCGCGACGTTACGCTGGGGTTTCGAATGGGATATTGCCGCCGCAGCGCTCATTGCGGAAGAAGCGGGTGCAACTGTAACCGATGCCCGCGGCAACATATTGCGTTACAATTCAACCCGGGGGGACGCCTTTGGTGTGCTTGTGGCAAGCCCGGGGATCCACGCCGCAGCCGTCTCACGACTTGCTGACCGTGCCAACTCTGCCTTTGCCCGCTGACCGGATATGAGGGATCTTGCGTTTTGGCTTTTCACTTCTAGAGTTTCGGAATGATTGCGCTAATTGCCCTTGCAGCAGCGACTGCCACCCCGACTGCGCAATCCACCGCAGCAATTTTCAAAGCCGCCGGTGCTGTCAAACGTGGTGCACGCTGGATGATCTGTGCTCAGGATCTCGATGCCTCAGCCCGGATAGACAGCATTGTCGATCTGAACGGCGATCGTCGACTCGAAGCCATTGTCAGCGAGGATGGCAGTTATTGCCATGGCGCAGCGGGAACCGGCTTCACGCTGCTTAGCCAGCAGCCCAATGGCAAGTGGAAAGCGATCCTCGCGATCGATGGCATTCCTGAGTTCCTGAAGACAAAAGGTGTTGGCGGTTGGCCGGATATCTCGGTTGGCGGGCCGGGGTTCTGCTTTCCGGTGTTGCGCTGGAACGGCCGCGCCTATGTGAATCACAGGAACGAATATGAAGGCAGGCCCTGCCGGTAGTGACTATTCGACGTGACGCTCGATGTTTGAAGCGTATTTGATGATGATCCGGTTCGCGATGCGTTGACCGCCAAATGCGGGTTGAGGTCTTGCACGCCATCCTATAGCCGCACAGATAATGAACGATCCGACGACAATTGGCCGCCTGTATGGACGGCGGCAAGGGCACAAGCTGCGCGTCGGGCAGGCCGGACTTGTTGAAGACTTGCTCCCGCGGATCAGCGTACCCG
Source organism: Sphingomonadales bacterium (assembly GCA_031362505.1). Taxonomy (GTDB): domain Bacteria; phylum Pseudomonadota; class Alphaproteobacteria; order Sphingomonadales; family Sphingomonadaceae; genus Aquisediminimonas. Next base: position 2 of record JANLST010000202.1, on the reverse strand, counting down.
AC
>JANLST010000125.1:0-4519 GCA_031362505.1 Sphingomonadales bacterium | reverse complement strand
GGCGATCCATCCACGCGGATCAGCGACTTGCGCCAGACGCGCACTGTGATGCTGGGCGGAAAGCTGCTCGATGCCGATGCATTGCGGACGGCAGCGGGTTTTTCGGGGCGCCCCAAATAATTGAATTGCAGAGCGCGGGTTGCGGGGGCAAGCCAGTTGGGAAGGGGTCGTCATGATCGCTAGCAGCCCGTTACCCGCTCCCGACGCTCCAGGCACCGCTGACGGTGGAAACGCCGGCGGCTTGCGGGGTTTTCTCAAACGGCTCGGACCCGGCCTGATAACAGGTGCGGCGGACGATGACCCGAGCGGCATCGGAACGCACAGCCAGATTGGTGCGCAATTTGGCTATGGCCTGTCCTGGACGTTTGTCCTGAGTTTTCCGCTGATGGTCGCGATCCAGCAGGTCGCAGCCGAGATAGGGCGTGTCACGGGGGCGGGAATCGCGCGTAACCTTCGCAGACATTACCCGCGTCCTGTGCTTTGGTCGGTCGTCTTTCTTCTGCTGGTGGCGAATATCGTGAATCTGGGTGCCGATCTCAGTGCAATGGGTGCGGCACTCGCCTTGCTTTTGGGCGGCAATATCGTGCTTTATACGCTGCTGTTCGGCATTGTGTGCGTCGTTCTTGAAGTGGCGCTCAGCTATCCAAGATACGCATCGATCCTCAAATGGACGACACTTTCGCTCTTTACCTATGTCGCGGTTGTAGCAGTTGCAGGCGTTCCGTGGGGGCGGGCGCTGAGATCGTTGATTGTCCCTGAAATTCAATGGAACGCGGCCTATGCGACGGCGTTTGTTGCGATTCTCGGTACAACGATCAGTCCCTATCTGTTTTTCTGGCAGGCGGGGCAGGAGGTTGAAGAGCAGCATCGGCATCACGCAAAACCCTTGTGTATAACGCCAAAGGAGGCTGGGCCGGAGCTTGCCCGGATCCGTATGGACACGCTTACCGGAATGGCGTTCAGCAGCCTTGTTTCGCTGGCGATTGTTTTCGCAACAGCAGCCACACTCAACGCGAATGGCATTACTGACATTGCGACGTCGGCGCAGGCGGCCGAAGCGCTGCGGCCTATCGCCGGACAATTTGCCTTCGCTATGTTTGCGCTGGGCATTATCGGCACCGGGTTGCTGGCTGTCCCTGTGCTCGCCGGATCGGCAGCCTATGCAGTGACGGAAATGGCAGGCGTGGCGGGCAGTCTCGATGCGAAGCCGCTTAGCGCTCGCCTGTTTTATGGAACAATTGCGGCGACGACGCTTGCGGGGGCTTCGTTGAACGGCATCGGCATTGATCCGGTCCGCGCACTCTATTGGGCGGCGGTCGTCAATGGCGTTCTGGCAGCGCCCTTGATGTTCGTCATGATGCTTATTGTCCGTAATCCGCACGCAATGGGGCGGCTGACGTTGTCAAGGGGATCAGCAATACTGGGATGGACCGCAACGGGGGTGATGTTTGCGGCTACGATCATATTTTTTGCCTTCGTCCTGTAGGCCGGCAATCGTTCAATCCTCTTCGGGGCCCAATTTGGGATCGAGATCGCGCGGCCGGATGAAGCGCGTCAGGCGGGCACTGCCGGACTTGATGTCCAACCATTTTTCGGCGTCGAACTGCAATTCGGCAAGGCTGGCCGTGGGGAATTTGGCTTCCAGATCGTCGCGAAGTGCGTCGCCGCGCGCGTCCGGGACCAGCATCAATGCCAAATCTTCGAGCCCCGGATTGTGGCCACACATAAGGACTGTGTGATCCTCATCCGGCAGATCATGCACCACATCAAGCAGCGTTGCGCCCGAAGCGAGATAGATTCGCCGATCCCAATTGGGGTGTAGTATCCGGCCATAGCCTTCCCAGAAACCGTCGAGTGTTTCCGTACAACGCACCGCGGGTGAAGAGATGACATGGTCCCATTTCAAACCAAGTTCGAGTGCATGTTCACCCATAAGCTTCGATCCCTTGATGCCGCGCTCATTTATAGGGCGATCGAAGTCGCGTGATACGGGTGAATCCCAGCCGGATTTACCGTGACGGAACAGGGTAAGTGTTTTCATGATGGTGCTTGATGCCCGAATTGAGTTTCAGTGGGAAGTCGTGTTTGCATGGCCGTAAGTTCCGCCACACGTGTCGCCGCTTCGTCGAGCGTCACTCTCAGGATCGGCGTCCCAGGCGGGAATGCTGTCAGCAGTCGTGAGGGCATTGCGGCCGAGAGCAGCACGAACACGCCGCGATCGTCAGCACGGCGGATCAGGCGTCCGAAGCCTTGGGCCAACCGGGCACGGATGATCCGGTCATCATAGGCGGATCCGCCGCCTGCGGCCTTGCGTGCGGCATGCAGCACCGTCGGTTTTGGCCAGGGCACGCCTTCCATGATCACCTGCCGAAGAGAATCTCCCGGCACATCGACACCGTCGCGCAAGGCATCGGTGCCGAGCAGGCTGGCGCGGGGATCATCACGGAAAATATCCAGCAGCGTGCCGGTATCCATCGGGTCGACATGCTGCGCATAGAGGGGAAGCCCGTCGCGGGCGAGCCGGTCCGCAATCCGGGCATGGACGGCGCGCAATCTGCGGATCGCCGTGAATAGTCCGAGTGTTCCCCCTCCAGCCGCGGCGATCAGCTTGGCATAGGCCCCGGCAAGTTGAGGCACGTCACCACGTTTCACGTCAGTTACGATCAAGACCGCAGACTGACGGGCGTAATCAAATGGGCTGGGCGCGGCAAAATGCTGGGTAATGCCATCAAGATGAACCGTGCCCGTGCGGGCTTCGGCCGCCTCCCAATCCTCCCCGCCGCGCAAGGTTGCTGATGTGATGAGAGCGCCATGGGCAGGGCGAAGTACCGCACTGGCAAAAGGTCGGGTTGGATCAAGCCAATGCCGATGCAGCCCGATATCGACCTCGCGCCCCTCGATCCGGTCAACCGCCAGCCAGTCTACGAAATCAGGGTCCGCCGGACCCCCCATCCGGGACAGAAGAGACAGCCATGCCACGAGTGCATCGCGGCGCCAGCCAAGACTTCCGATTGCGCCTTCGATCCGTGCCCGCGCCTGACCATTCAGCCAATCGGGAGCATCTTCCATGACCGCTTCAAGCCGCCGACTGAGCGCGACCAATGGCCGAAGAATGGCGTCAAGCGCGATAAGCGCCGGTTCAACGGATGCGATCGTCGACCCGTCAAGTCCGGCCGCTTCGGTTTCGAGTCCGTAGCCCGCATCTTCTGCGTCGGCACGGGCATAGACCTGCCCCCTGACGCTGGCGAGCAGGGCTTCGACCGGGCCAAAGGCTGCTCCCTCGGCAATTCTTTGTAGCCAGCCGTCGCCTGGAAGTGCAGTCGCAGCATGGGAGGCGGCCGAAATCGCGTTGCCACCCTCCTCATCATAGCTTGAGACATCAGCGAGACGCGCAGCCAATCCCCGCCGGCGCCCTCTAGATCGGCCTTCGGGGCCGACGATCCAGCGTCGCAGCTCGATCGCTTCCTGTCCGGTCAGGGCTGCGGCGAACATTGAATCTGCTGCATCGGCCAAATGGTGCCCTTCGTCGAACACGATTCTCGTCGGGGCATTGCCGGTCTCGCGTCCGCGTGCAGCGTTGACCATGACAAGCGCATGGTTGGCGATGACGATGTCAGCATGAACGGAGGCACGTGTGGCGCGCTCGATGAAACATTTCCGGTAATGCGGGCATCCGGCATAGACGCATTCGCCCCGCCGGTCGGTCAGGGCCGTCGCCCCGTTGCGACGGAAAAGCGAGGGCAGCCATCCCGGCAAGTCCCCGCCCACCATGTCACCGTCGCGCGTATAGGCGGCCCATCGCGTCACCAGTTGTGCCAGAATAGCCGCTCGCCCTGCAAATCCGCCTTGCAGGGCATCTTCAAGATTGAGCAGACAAAGATAGTTCTCGCGCCCTTTGCGGATAACCACCCGCTGGGCACGGATCACAGGATCGGGATAGAGGCGCGCGCTTTCGGCGTCGAGTTGGCGTTGCAGCGCCTTGGTATAGGTTGAAACCCAGACAGCGCCGCCCGCTGTTTCGGCCCAAAGCGAGGCGGGGGCAAGATAGCCCAGCGTCTTGCCAATGCCAGTGCCCGCTTCGGCGAGCACAACGTTGGGCATATCCTTGAGATGCCTGGGCGCAAAGGCGTCCATCGTTGCGGACGCATAATCGCGCTGGCCGGGTCGTTCTTCCGCTCCATGACCCGTGAGCATATCGAGTCGTTCGAGCACATCGGCACGGTTCAGCTTTACAGCGCGCGGGGAAGGGCGAGCAGCCGCTTCCTGCCATTCCGGCAGCTTGGAAAAGAGCCAGCGTTCGGCCTGTGCGGGCTTGGCAATGCGCGCGCTCACAGCAGACGACCACGGCCATCGCAGCCGCGACAATGAGCCCGCCGAGGCCCAGGCCCCCTCGCGCTCCTGCCATTTTGAATCTTCCATATGCGACAGAAGCATTGTGGCGGCGGCAAGCAACATCGTGACCGCTCCCGGATCGTCGATTGGTGCATCCAGCCCAAGCGACGCTGCAAGCCCCTTGGGC
>JANLST010000124.1:0-1812 GCA_031362505.1 Sphingomonadales bacterium | reverse complement strand
TGAAGGCAAGCCGGGCGAATTGCTGATTGCACCTGGCGATGTCAACGGCGATTGGTCGGTCGTTTTGGGCGCAGCAGAACATGACAGCGTCTGGACCCTTGCCGGAGCGGCGTCGCGCTTGCCGGAAGGGAGTTATCGTTTGGGGGAGGGAAATCCAGGCGGCATGGCGTTGGGCTGGTTGCTCGCGCATCATCGCTTTGGGCGATATCTGGCAGCGGCTGAAGCCATTCCACAACGCGTGCTGCTGACAAAAGATCCTGCTTCAATTCCGGAGATGATCCGCTTGGCCCAAGCGACAGAGTTGGTCCGCGATCTTGTCAACACGCCAGCGGCCGATATGGGTCCGGCCGAGCTGCAACATCAGGCCGAAGCGGTCGCAAAGGCGCACGGCGCAGCTATCCATGTGACAAAGGGCCATGATCTTGAGACAGGCTATCCGATGATCCACGCGGTTGGCGCGGCGGCAGAAAAACGTCATGCACCTCGCTTGATCGAACTTGAATGGGGAAACCCGCGTCACCCGCGCGTTGCGATCATCGGCAAGGGCGTCACGTTCGATTCGGGCGGACTCGATATCAAGCCAGCCAGCGGCATGCGGATCATGAAGAAGGATATGGGGGGCGCTGCACATGCCCTTGCGCTGGCCAGACTCGTCATGGAATCGCGCCTGCCGATCCGGCTGCACATGCTCATTCCCGCCGTCGAGAACGCAATAGCCGGCAATGCCTTTCGCCCCGGCGATATTCTCAAATCGCGCAACGGGATGACTGTCGAGATAGACAATACCGACGCCGAAGGGCGCCTTGTTTTAGCTGACGCCATGACAAGGGCTGTCGAAGCCGAAGCCGCGCTCATCATTGATTTTGCAACGCTGACCGGTGCCGCGCGCGTCGCGTTGGGCCCTGACTTGCCTGCAATGTTCAGCAATGATCACGATCTGGCAGATGCGCTGAGCAAGTCGTCGGTCGCCGAGCACGATCCCGTTTGGCGACTACCACTCTGGTCAGGCTATGATGATATGCTCAAATCCGAAATTGCCGATGTCGTCAATTCGGCCGAAGGCGGTATGGCAGGTGCGATCACGGCGGCATTGTTCTTGCGCAAGTTTGTGCCTGCGGGCACTCCATGGGCGCACCTAGATACGTGGGCTTGGCGTGCTGCGACCAAGCCCGGTCGCCCGAAAGGCGGGGAAGCATTGGGACTACGTGCCGTATGGGCTATGTTAAAGGCACGGTATCCGGCAACTTAGCTATTTTCGGCCCATCAAACCGCCCAATATCGAATCGAGTGGATTGGCCGTCTGGCCTCCGCCATTGCCGAACGCGCCCGCCAGGCCACCCAAAACGTCCGCCAATTCGCCACCCTGTGATGGTGCTGCCGAAGCTGCCGATCTGCCGCCAAGGACGGAAGCAAGCACGGATCCCGCCAGCCCTCCCATGACGCCGCCGCCCATTTTTTTTGCGACCTGTTGAGCAACAAGCCCGGCAATCACCGGAAGCATCGCTTTTAGGATCGTATCACTGATACCGGTTTGAGAAGCCGCATGGCTTGCGACCTGGCGGCTGACATCCTTGGATCCGAATATCTGTCCAAGAATGGAGTTGCCACCTTCAATATCTTCGTGAGGAGCCCCCATTCCGCCGACGATATCTGCGATGCCGCCCAAGCCACCACTTTCTTCAGACTTGTGAAGACCACCAAGTACCGCTGGTAACAATGCGCCGACCGCAGCATTCGCCTGGTCAGGAGAAAGGCCGAACTGATTCGCAAGACCGGACACGTCAATCGGTAGCGCTGAGCCACCCTGCTGCC
>JANLST010000104.1:0-13333 GCA_031362505.1 Sphingomonadales bacterium | reverse complement strand
GGTCGGGGTCGAGCGAATGACGGGAATCCCCTCCTCGAACGCACGGAGCCTTGCTTGCGCCAGATGTTGCGGCGGGCCCCACGCGCCGAACCAGGCATCGTTTGACGGGTTGAACAGGAAGTCCGGCCGGTTGTTGCGATCAACCACATGGCCGGAAAAGATGATCTCGTAACAGATTTGTACGCCCATCCGCCCGAAACCCGGTACGCCAAAACTCTGCGGCCCCGGCCCCGGCCAGAAATCGAGATCGCCCGGCACCAGCCTCGACAGCCCGATGGCCGAAAGAATCTTTCGCATGGGAAGGTATTCGCCATAGGGCACGAGATGCGCCTTGTCGTATCGCGCGATGATTTCTGCGCGCGGCGTGAGCACGAACGAACTGTTGCGCGCGGCAATCACATAGCCGTCCTTGTCCTCGACCAGCGCGACGCCGCCTGTGACCAACATGTCCCGGGGCCCCATCAGCTTTGCGATCCGGTCGCGCGCCCATTCCTCCTCTTCAAGATAGTCAGGGATGGCCGCTTCAGGCCAAAGGATCAGGCGGGGTTCTGGCCCGGGTTTGCCAGTCAGGCCCGTTAGCTTGTCGAAATTGACCCTGTCGAATGCTTTGACGTGCTTGTCCTGCTGGCCGATGTTCGGCTGGACGATGCGGATCAGGGGGTGATCAGGCTCGCTAGTGGGACGGGTTACCGGTATTGATTTTGGAATTATTGAGAAAATGGCCACAGGCAGCAGGATCAGCGTCGGGAAAACCCAACGCCTTCCGGCAAGCGTCCAAATCGCGCCAGCCGTGACCATCGTGAGCGCCGAAAGTCCGTAAGTCCCTATTTGCATGGCGATTTGAGGCAATGAGCCCAATGGTACCAGCACCACACCCAGCGGATTCCATGCAAAGCCTGTGAACATAGTGGCGCGAAGATATTCGGTGGCAATCCAGGCTGCGGCGAAGAACAGGACGAACGCCATCGGCTTTGCCCGCCCCCAGCGCCACGCCAGCCCTCCGGCCATCGCCGGATAGACGGCCAGATAAAATGACAGCAGCACGACCGCGACCCAGCCGAGCCAGTGAGGCATCGAGTCCTGAAACTCGAACGCGCCGGCGATCCAGTTCAGCCCGACGACGAAGTGCCCGACGCCAAACCAGTATCCGCGCGCCAACGCACTGCGAAGACCGGGCGCTTCGGAGACAAGGTGGAGCAACAGCGCGAAACAGACCAGCGTCAGTGGCCACAAATTCAACGGGGCAAAGCCGAGCGCCGAGACCAGCCCGGCGGCAAGCGCCAGCGATTTGGGGAAACGATTCACCGCCCCGCTATAGCTTACCCAGATCGCTTGTGGAGGGGAGAAAACACGGATGGTATCTCTTGCGCTGTGCCGGACAATCGCCCAGTCTCATGCGCCATGACCCGCTGGATCATTCCCGCCTTGCTGTTGGCCCCATCGTCAGCGCAAGCCGCGCCGCTGGCGCTTGGCACCGAACAGATGGCACAAGTCCGTTGTGTCGCAGTGTTGGCCATTGTCGCAAATGAGCAGCAGCGCGGCGAGGGTGGCGGGTCTGGTTATCCTGCACTCGCTATTCGAGGTGCCAAATTTTCTGATCTCGTGGCCAGCGCAGTGATGAAGGAGACCGGACGGTCAAGCCAGGAAGCGCGTGCAGAGGTTCTGGCCCAGCTTTCGGCGCTGCAAGCCGAATCGGCGCAGGCTATCGATCCTGTAGCTGCCCTTCGTGAAGTTGCAGGCCCCTGCATTGTGATGCTCGACCGGTTTGTCCCGCCACCCAAGCGACCGACCTTGCCCCAATGTGCAGCGGCGTTGACCCTCGCATTTGAAGACGAAAAGGCGCATCAGGGCATGTCGGCGTCTGCCCGCACTCTGGCGGTGTTTTCGTCAGTTCTTGACGGCCGTGCGCGTGAGGAACTGAAAGCAGCGGGAAAGACCGAGGCCGAAAGTGATGTTATCATCGGCCTTGAAAGGGAAAAGCTGCTTATGGAATTCAAGAAACATCACAAGAAGGGAGCGCAGGACAAGATCGACTTCCAGTCCTGCTTTGAAATGGCGCGCCCATGACCCCGCGTCCTTTCCATCTTGCGTTTCCAGTCCATGATCTTGAGACCGCACGCGCATTTTATGCCGGTGTTTTGGGTTGTCGCGAGGGCCGTGCATCGGACCAGTGGATTGACTTCGATCTGTGTGGCAACCAGATCACGGTCCATCTCATCCTCGGCCATTCTGCCGAAGCGACGGTAAAGAAAGTTGATGGCCACGGCGTTCCCATCCCGCATTTTGGCGTCGTGCTGACGATGCCCGACTGGTATGCCTTGCGTGACCGGATCGTTCATGCAGACATTCCCTTTGGTGTCGAACCGCACATACGCTGGCAGGGTCAGCCCGGCGAGCAGGCCACCATGTTCTTTCGCGATCCGAGTGGAAATGCTCTTGAATTCAAGGCATTCGGCGATGACAGCGCACTCTTTGCGACCTGAAGGGCAACGCATGGCCAATCCCATATCCCTCGATATTCCACACAAACTTGGTCGCGCCGGGGCACGGGCAAGGCTTGAAGGGCGTATCGGCTCACTGGCCGACACATTCCCGGGCGGCGGGACAGTCGCACATCGATGGGAGGGTGACACGCTGATCTTTAACGTCCAGGCGATGGGCCAATCGATTGCGAGCCGTCTGGACGTCCACGACTCGCATGTTCACGCGGTTATCGATTTGCCGCCTCTACTGTCGCTGTTCGCCGAACGGATCCGCGCCAAGTTTTCGAAGGACATGCCGAAACTGCTCGAATAGGATCCGTCCTCTAGCGTGCTGTCACGCGCCAGATTCGATTTCCGCCATCGTCGGCGACCAGCAAAGCGCCTTTTCGGTCAACAATCACACCAACCGGCCGACCCTGCGCCTGGCCCTTTGCATCAAGAAAGCCTGTCAGTACGTCAACCGGCTTGGCCCCTGTTGGAAATCCTCGTTCGTTGAAGGGGATGAAGACAACCTTGTACCCCGAGGGTGGCGAACGGTTCCATGAACCGTGCATGCCGATAAACGCGCCATTGGCAAAAGCGGCGCCAAGCGTGGGTCCAGTGTTGAAGGCCAGACCGAGTGCAGCCACATGCGGTCCGAGCGCATAATCCGGGCGCTTGGTATATTGCTTCAGGTCGGGCCGTGCCTGGGGTACGCGCTGGTCTTCATAGCCACCCCAATAAAAGAAAGGCCAGCCATAGAATGTGCCGAAATCAACGGTCGAGAGATAGTCAGGTGGGCCGTCGCTGCCCAGCATGTCGCGCTCGTTGACGACCGTCCACAATGTTCCCGATATAGGGTTGAACGCAAGACCGTTCGGGTTGCGCAGCCCATAGGCAAAGACCATCGACTTCTTGGTCTTCAGGTCATATTGCTTGATCTGCGCGCGATCCTTTTCCTTCTCCATCCCGCCTTCGGCAATGTTGCTGTCCGATCCGATCGTGACGTAAAGCGACTGGCCGTCAGGTGCGGCAACCACGTTGCGCGCCCAGTGATCGTTGGGCAGGTTGGCCGGAAGATCCATGACCTTTGTGCCCTTGGCAGTGATCTTGGTTTCGCCAACGGTGAACGGAAAGGCCATCAGTGCGTCGGTATTGGCAACGTAAAGTGTGGTCCCGACCAACGCCATGCCGAAAGGCGAATGAAGCCCTGAAAGCAGTTCGGAGCGAAACTCTGCGACGCCATCTCCGTCTGCATCGCGCAGCAGCGTAATCCGGTCGGGCGATCCGCCGGCACCGCCTGCATCGGTGATCAGTTTGCGGGCGATCCAGTCTTCAACTCCCCCTATCGGACGATCCGGGGCCGAGCTCTCGGCAACCAGCACATCTCCGTTCGGCAACTCGAGCAACCAGCGCGGATGATCGAGCTTGTCGGCAAACGCTGCGACCTTGAGGCCAGATGCTGCTGCGGGTTTGGCATCGCCTTGCCAGCCGACAATCTTGGCGATCTTGATCGACGGAAACTTTTCCGGCCGAACCTGCGTCAGTTTGGGTGCCGGTCCCTGCATGTCCTGTAGCGCAACCTGCGCCTTGTCAGGTGAAAACAAGTACCAAATCAATCCGGCAAGCAGGACGACGACAAGGATCGTAATATTTCGGAGATGGGTCTTCCAGGTCATTCATTCATCCATTTAATTCAGCATCCAAGGCCGGTTACGGCACCAAAAATGCTCGGTTTGCAAGGTTTTCCAGTCTGATCCGGCCCCGATTGCGCCATGGGACCACCAATCATCCATGTCGTTGTCGAGCGATAGCGGATCCGCGCTGTCCAATCCGGAATCCAGACGCCGGTCGCCGGGCGAGGAGGATAGGCAATGTTTGTTTCTGGCCCATAGGCATAAAGGTTGCCCATCATGAAATCCGGTGCGGCGGCTTTTACTTCGGCAGGAACCGTGCAGCTTGTCTGACTCGGAGGCATGACAGTGCGGTCGGCAATCAACTGCTGAACGATCGAGGGGGAAAGCCACTCGAACAGTCCGCCGCCGAATTCGCGGCCCGAAGACGATGACCACCAAACCATGTCCCGCGGGGCGTTCGCCCCACCGCCATCCATTTTCATGCCCATCACCCAGGCATAGTAGCCCGTGGCCGCAGGGACGGAGTTCCAGTTGAGATTGAATGCGCCATCGGCCGCGGGCGAAGTTTGGCCGCGCAGTCCCGTCATATAATCCTGTGCCAGCGCAAACTGGATTTCCGGGGCATAGGTCGATGAAACGCGGTGATTGCCGATCAGCGATCCGGACTGGGGTTGCTTGCCCGATTTGGCATTGGGCCATTCGCCAAAGGTGCGGCTGTTCGAAACCGAAGGCCCGCGGTCCGAAGGAATGCGGGCCGAATAAAGGTTCGGCATCGGTTGACCTGTGCCGATCTTGCTGAAGTCAATGATGGCCGGTTGTCCCTTCGGTGCATGCGTTCCGCATCCCCAGTAAAGAAGCAACCTCCCTTGGGGACGCTGGAAGTCACGCGGCATCTGTCCAGGCTCTTCACGGCTCGTGCTTTGCACAGGCGAGACCAGCGGAACAGACTTTCCGAGCTTTGCAGCAGGCTGGAAGAAGTGATCGGCGATCGGCGTCCCGGCAGCAACCACCGTTGAGCCAAGCCGCAAATGCAATTCACGCGATTCCCGCCCGCCACCGCCGAACATCATGGACATGGCTGCGCCCGCGCCACCGCCTGCCATCCCCGCAAGACCGGTCGTTGTGCCGACGTCCATTGCATAGCGCGCCTTGGGCTGGGGTCCGGCAACCGGCTTGGCAACGGGAGGGCTGGCGATCGGTTTTTGCGGACCCGCCGCAATTGCGCTGACACCCAGCACGATACCGCTTCCAAAGACCAAGGGCCAAACTATCCTCATCGTCCTTCTCCCATCCACTCGCTTTCCTCGCGACGCTGGAACGCATCACTTCGCTGCGGCGACATCCTCATCCTTCGTAGCCCGCTTTTCGGGGGGATGAAGTGTCAATCGTGTCGCTCGCCTGACATCGCCATCGGTCACTTCGATTCTCCAGCCACTTGCGTGCGTGACGCTTTCGCCGATTTGCGGAACATGGCCGGCAAGCACGAAGGCCAGCCCGCCCAGCGTGTCGACATCTTCGTCAACGTCTGCGAGGCGCGGATCGACCGTTTCTGCCACGTCTGCCAGTTCGACCCGTGCGTCCGCATCCCAACGGCCACTGTCCATCTGGACAATCATCGCAACCGGCGTTTCATCATGCTCATCCTCGATATCGCCAACAATTTCCTCGACCAGATCCTCGATCGTCACCAAGCCCTCAGTCCCCGAATATTCATCGATGACGATCGCCAGATGAGTTTGGCTTGCTCTCATGTCAGCCAGCAGGTCGAGTACACCCATCGACTCAGGAACGTAGCGTGGCTGGCGAATCAGTGATTCGATGCTTGCCGGTGCTACAGACTTGTTGGCAAGAATTTCGAAAACGTCCTTGATATGGATCATGCCAGTGATCGTATCGAGACTGTCGCGATAGACTGGCAAGCGGCTGTGCCCGGCATCGGCAAAAGCCGCAACGAGTGCGTCAAACCCAACATTTTCCGCTACGGCAATGATTTCGCCGCGCGGGACCGCCACGTCTCCGACCGTCCGCTCTCCGAAATGGAGCAGGTTGCGCAACATCTGCCGTTCGACGGGCGAAAGATCGCCCTTCGCTTCCTCGCCGTCCTCCTCATGCTCGTCAATTGCGTCCTCGATCTGGTCACGCAGGCTGGCATCGCGGTCACCAAACAGCAGGGCTTTGAGGCCCTGCCATAATCGGCCATTGCTACTCGAATCGTCGGGCATGGGTGTTTGGTCAGTCCTCTACTGGCTCATAAGGGTCGTGCAGGCCGAGCATGGCCAAGATCCGGCGTTCCAGCGATTCCATTGCTTCGGCTTCATCATCCCGCATGTGATCATAGCCTAACAAATGCAGCGTGCCATGCACAATTAGGTGTGTTGCATGGGATTCGACGGAAACGCCGCGCGCTGCCGCCTCGTGCACACAGGTTTCGCGGGCCAGAACAATGTCGCCGAGGAGAACCTCTTCATCGTCAGTATTTGCGAGTGCGCCGATCAGGTCTGGCTCGATCATGGGGAACGACAGGACATTGGTCGGCTGGTCCTTTTGCCGGTAAACGCGGTTAAGCGTTCGAGTTTCGGCATCGTCGGTCAGGCGAATGGCAATCTCAACGACAGCGTCGATATCTTTGAGTGCAAGATAAGGCGTTAAGCCGATCGTCGCATCCACGGCGTCGGAGGCGAGGCCAACCCAATCATGATCAGGCCAGCACGGTTGTGCCTGCAGCGCCGTCTCGATCAATCCCGGCCCTCATAGGCCTCGACGATCCGGCCGACGACTGGATGCCGCACCACATCGCTGATGCCGAACTTTACGGTCGCGATCCCCTCAACCCCTTCAAGCCGCCCGACTGCATCCGCCAGCCCTGACTTGCTGGGGTCGGGCAGATCGACCTGATTGGGATCGCCGCAGACGACCATCCGGCTGTTCTGACCGAATCGGGTGAGGAACATTTTCATCTGCATCGCGCTGGTGTTCTGCGCTTCGTCGAGGATGATGAAACTGTCTGCCAAAGTCCGACCGCGCATGAAGGCAATCGGCGCAATCTCGATTTCACCCGAAGCAATCCGCCGTTCAACCTGTTCGGCGGGCAGGCAATCATAAAGCGCGTCGTAAAGCGGGCGGAGATAGGGATCGACCTTTTCCTTCATGTCGCCGGGCAGGAAGCCGAGCCTCTCCCCCGCTTCAACAGCAGGGCGCGACAGGATCAGCCGGTCGACGCTCCCGGTAATCAACTGCGAGACGGCTTGTGCGACTGCCAGATAAGTCTTGCCCGTTCCAGCCGGGCCGAGGGCGAAGATGATGTCATTGCGAGCCAGCGCTTCCATATAGCGTATCTGTGTGGCTGAACGCGGCACAATCGTCTTCTTGCGCGTCCGGATCATGATCGGCGGCGCTTCATGCTCGTGGCGGATGATCCCGTCGAGCGTCGGCTCGAATGCCATCTGGATCAGCGCATGAACAGCGCCGGCATCAATTTCCTGACCCTGGGCGAGCCGGTTGTAAAGGCCGGTCAGCACGTCGCGGGCGCGACCGATGGCTTCTGCCTCGCCCTCAAGCTGGATCTTGTTGCCGCGCGCCGCGATATAGACGCCAAAGCGGTTTTCGATGGCAACAAGGTTCTGATCGAACTCCCCGAACAAGCGTCCCAATAGCTGGGGCTTGTCAAAAACAATCTCGAGCCGGGCTTTGTCCTCGGCTTTGGCTTGCATCGGTTTGCGCGACATAAAACTCCTTGTTCGATCGATATCCTGAAGAATGCCCGTTAATTGAGACAGGCGCAATGCATAGAATGGAGCTTGCGGCAGGCCGTTATGCTGCAGCGTCCATTGCCGCCACACCGATCAGGCTGTTGGGAGCAGCTGAAACCAGATCGACAGTGAGGAGCACTCCTGTTTCAGGGCCATTTTCGACAACCACCGATTGCAGCCAGGGCGATTTTCCGATTTTCTGTCCCGGTCTCTTGCCATTGCGCTCGATCAGGATTTCGCAGCTTTTGCCGATACTTGCCTGATTAAAGGCATGTTGTTGCGCATTGATCAGCGCCTGGAGTCGCTGGAGGCGTTCATCCATGATCGCAGGGGCAATCTGTCCATCCATCGTCGCAGCGGGCGTGCCCGGGCGCGCGGAATATTTGAACGAATAGGCCGAGGCGTAATTGGTGTCTTCAATCAGACTCAGCGTGGCGTCGAAATCGGCGTCGGTCTCGTCGGGAAAGCCGACAATGAAATCGCCCGAGATGGCAATATCCGGCCTGACCTTTCGCACTTGTTCGATCACTTTGAGATAGGACGCAGCGCTATGGCTCCGGTTCATAGCTTTCAAAATCCGGTCACTGCCCGACTGCACCGGCAAGTGAAGGAAAGGCATCAGCTTTTCCACGTCGCCATGCGCGTTGATCAGCCCCTGGGTCATGTCATTGGGATGACTGGTCATGTACCGGATGCGCGCAAGCCCGGACAGTTTGTCGAGCGCGCGGATCAGATGCCCAAGATCATGCCCACCTTCACCCCAAGCGTTCACATTCTGCCCGACAAGCGTGATTTCCTTGACGCCTGCATCAACGAGCACATGTGCCTCGTCCATGATTGCGTCAAAGCTGCGACTGATTTCAGCGCCGCGCGTATAGGGCACCACGCAATAGGTGCAGAATTTGTCACACCCTTCCTGCACGGTCAGGAATGTCGATGGCCCCTTGCGCGGTGCGCGCTTTGGCAACGCGTCGAATTTGGCCAGGCCCGGCAGATCAAGGTCGATACTGCGATTTCCGCCAGCCGCCTCGGCGATCATCGCCGGCAGCCGGTGATAGGCTTGCGGGCCAACGACAATATCCACTTCACGCGCTCGGCGTGGAATTTCCGCCCCTTCAGCTTGTGCGACACAGCCAGCAACCGCAATCATCGGTCGAGAGCCATCCTCTCGGCGCATCCGGCCAATGTCCGAATAGACCTTCTCCGCTGCCTTTTCACGGATATGGCAGGTATTGAGGATCACGAGATCGGCCTCGGCCTCGGAGGCAGAGATCATGCCCTCGCCATCCAGCATTTCGGCCATGCGTTCGCCGTCATAGACGTTCATCTGGCAACCGAACGATTTGACGTGGAAGGATTTGGGAGCGTTATGCTTCATGCGCGCCGGCCTTAGACGTCGAACAATTTGCCTGCAATGGCATCACGGCTGTGCATGGCAATTGCTTTTCGATGCGTAAAATCTGCATGGTCAAGTGGTTCGAGAAAATGGAGAGTGACCTTAAGGCGCTTTGGCCGGCCCATGACCCGCAGCGCATTGACGCCTACGGGTTCATCCTCAACCCAGGCAATTTCGGGCGCGGGGCCGCCATAGTCGATCGCGACAGGCTGGATCGAGATGCCTTGCGGCGGTGGCGTAACCGATGCGATCAATGATGAACGGAAGGGCAGGAGTTCGGTGCCATTGCTGGTTGTCCCTTCGGGAAACAGCGTCAACGGTTGGCCGGTTTCAAGCGCAGTCTTCATCGCGAGTGCCTGTGCGCCGGCATCAAGCCGCTGGTCACGTGCAACGTAGACCGAGTTGTTGAGCGTCGCCATCCATCCGATCACAGGCCACGGCGCCATATCCGCTTTGGCGACGAACGCGCTTCCCGTCTTGCCGGCAAGGATGAGGATGTCGAGCCAACTGACATGATTGGCGATGAAGAGGACATTGTGGGTCAATGGTGTGCCGGTCACGGTCACGTCAGCACCGGCTGTCTTGCCCGAAAACTGGAGAAACAGACGCGGCCAGGGCGAACGCTGGCGAAACAGTCGCCAGATCCCGTGAACAGGAAGCATCAGAATTAATGCAGCCACGATGCAGGCGACCTTACCCCAGGCGCGCGGGTGGACGCGCTCAGCTCTTGCGATCGAGCGTGACGCCATAGAGTTCCATCCGGTGATCCACGAGGCGGAAGCCCAGTTTTTCGGCGATCTGCTTTTGCAGCGCCTCAAGCTCGGGATCGACGAATTCAATCACCTTTCCGGTTTCCACATCGATCAGATGGTCATGATGCGCTTCGGGCGCAGCTTCATAGCGGGAACGGCCATCGCCGAAATCATGCCGATCAAGAATACCGGCCTCTTCAAACAGTCGAACAGTGCGATACACAGTCGCAATTGAAATGCCGGAATCGACTGCCGACGCCCGCACATGCAGCGCTTCGACATCCGGGTGGTCTTCAGCTTCGGAGAGGACGCGCGCAATGATTCGGCGCTGCTCGGTGATGCGGAGCCCCTTTTCGGCACACAGTGCCTCAACATCGATTCGTCTAGGCATAAGGGCGGGATTGGAGCAACATCATGCAATCCCTTTTAGAGAGGCGTGCGGGCAAATCAATTGCCCGCCCGTCTCCTCCAGAGGCTTTATTTACGCTTGCCGGGCTTGCGACCCAAGCCGATCTTGACCGCAAGCTTGCGGCGTTGTTCGGCATAATTGGGCGCAACCATAGGATAGTCCGCTGGCAATCCCCATTTCGCGCGATATTCATCCGGCGTCATCCCGTAGTGCGTCATCAGATGCCGTTTGAGCATCTTCAGTTTCTTGCCGTCATCCAGGCAGACAATATAATCCGGCTTTACCGAGGCACGGATGGATACTGCAGGTTCTGCGCGGACTTCGGGAACGGGAGATCCGCCACCCAGGCCAGCCAGGGCCGAATGAACATTGGCAATCAATGTTGGCAAGTCGGAAACGGCTACACTGTTGTTGCTGACGTGCGCAGCAACAATATCTGCCGTCAGTGTTATGATAGTTTCTGTCATATCGTTTGAATCGTTCATGTCTCGCTACTCCTAGCTTGTTTTGGTTTTGCCTTGTCGGAATGTTTTAATCATCTGCGACCGGAGCGCGAACAAGATAGGCGCATGAAAAGCCAAGATCAATCTTCGATTCGGCCCAATTCTATGCCAAATTGGAGCAGAATCACTCGATCTCAAGACTTAGGGTTGCTGCATCGGTTAGCTGGCCGTCGCTCCGCCTATAATAATCGCGACGCAATCCGACCTGTTGAAAGCCAAGATCATTGTAAAATGCCAGCGCAGGATTGTCAGTCCTCATTTCGAGGTGAAGTTTCTTTACGCCTTTGTCGACGAGGCGTTCAATGATTTTCTTGACCAACCATTTACCGGTGCCCCGACGTTGGCGATCGGGGCTGACAGCGATCAGCAGCAGTTCACCTTCATCTGCAACGCTGCGTGCCAGCGCAAAACCAAGCGTCCGATCGCCTGATCGCGCGATCAGAAGAAGGCTGCCTGGAAGCGACAATATGCCGGCGCACTGGGCAGCCGTCCACGCTTCACCATGACGCGGATCGAACGCCTTTTTCATGACGATCATCACTTTCTCGAGATCGAGAGCACTTGCTTCGGCGATTTCAACGGGCGCTGTCATGCGATCGGCCGCGCATCCGCATCACGGCCATAGACGGGACGAGGCGGGCCCATCATGGCCGTTTCTGGCAGGAGACGCGCATTGGCAGCCCGGGCTTCGCCGTCAGCGGCCTCACCAGTCCCCCGTGCGTTTACCAGTCGCGCGGCGCCGCTGCCGATCACGAGACGGTTCGTCGTGGCGATCGCCGCCGCTTCTGGCGTGAGCGAACGAACATTACCGACTTCAGCAAAGGGAGCGCCCGAGAAATCCTGGACGAAAATTTCTCCATGGCCGCCTTCAACGGCTACCGTCATTTCGCCGTTTGCGTGTCCGGCGGCCACGAGCGCGAGCGAGGAAACGCCGCGCACTGGGATATTCCATCCCAAACCCAGGCCGCGAGCAGCCGCAATCGCGATGCGTACGCCGGTAAAACTGCCCGGACCGCAGCCAACGATTATCTCGTCGGCACGACCGCCTTCGGGAAGGCCGGCTATCCACGGCATCAACCGCTCGGCATGGCCACGCCCTACACGCTCATGCCGTTCTGCCACGATTTTGCCATTTTCGATCAACGCGATCGAACAATCAGCGCCAGATGTTTCAATCACGAGGCGCAACATGTTATCAGACGACGGTATTGAACCGGTCAAAGCCCGGTCGTGGCGAACGATCGAATATTGTCGCCGGATCTCCATAGCCCAGGGTTGAGATGAAGTTGGACTTGACGTTCGTCCCGGCAAAAAACTGGGCGTCGACTGCTTCGTTGGAAAAGCCGGACATTGGCCCGGTGTCGAGCCCAAGCGCCCGGGCCGCGAGAATGAAATAAGCGCCTTGCAGGGACGCATTGCGGAATGCGGTCGCTTCGGCCAATGCCGGGGCGCTTGCAAACCAACTGCGCGCATCTGCGTGAGGGAATAGTTCCGGCAGGTTTTCGTAAAATTCCAGATCCATGCCGACAATCACCGTAACAGGTGCCTGGCGGATCTTGTCTCCGTTGGCAGGCAAGGCCAGCGCCGCCAGCTTCTCCCTGGCTTCCTTGCTTTCACACCAGACAAGACGCGCAGGCAGGCAATTGGCCGAGGTTGGGCCAAACTTCATCAACTCCCAGATGGCATCCATCTGACCGCGCGTGACGGGAGCATCGGTGTAGCCATTGTAGGTGCGCGCCGTACGAAACAGTTGGTCAAGCGCCGCGGGTTCGAGCGGTTGGGACATATTTGGCCTTTCCTTGGGATGCGTCAAACCGCGAGGACTTCAGTAACCTCGGGAACATAATGTTTGAGGAGCGATTCGATTCCCTGCTTGAGCGTCGCTGTCGAAGACGGGCAACCCGCACACGCACCCTGCATCTTGAGATAGACTTTGCCGTTGTCGAACCCGCGATAGATGATGTCGCCGCCGTCATTGGCTACTGCCGGCCGGACGCGCGTCTCGATCAGTTCCTTGATCTGGACGATGATATCCTCGTCTTCAGGGTTATCGGTAAAGCCATCGCTTTCTGCCGGAACGCTGAAACCAGCACTCGCAGGCTTGAAGAGCGGCATGTTCGCGGAGAAATGGTCGAGCAGGATGGAAAGCACATCAGGTTTCAGGTGTCGCCAGTCAACGCCGGGACCCGACGTGACGGACACGAACTCCCTCCCGAAAAATACGCCTTGGACATCGCCCAACCCGAACAGGGTTTCGGCCAAAGGAGAAGCTTCGGCCTCTTCCGGGGTTGCAAAGTCGCGCGTGCCGACATCCATGACGATACGGCCGGGCAGGAATTTGAGTGTCGCCGGGTTCGGCGTGGTTTCGGTTTCGATCAGCATGGCCTCTAAATGGGCGCGCGGGCCTTGCCGATCAAGGGTATTT
>JANLST010000094.1:0-7483 GCA_031362505.1 Sphingomonadales bacterium | reverse complement strand
GTTGCGGCCAGCGCACGCGACGGCATCGCGATGACTGGCCTCGAAAACATCAGCATCACGGCGATCGAGGAAAGCGAACTGGTGCTGGTCGACGCGCGATAGGCTCGCTAAGCAAGGCGCATCACACAGTCACGGAGTATATGATGCGCCTATTGCCCTTGCTGCTTGCCACTGCCCTGCTACCCGCCCCATCCCTTGCCGCAGCCGATTGGCACGCCGAAGGGCGCGCGATACTGGAAAAGGCGATCTCTATCCCGACGGTGCAGGAGCGTGCGGACCCGCGCATGGGCGAACTCGTCTCCTATCTCAAGGGCAAGTTCGAGGCAGCGGGCATCACCAATATCGCGGTCAAATCCTATCTCAACACCCAGGCGGTGATCGTGCGTTGGCCCGCGGCTGGCAAGCCAAAGGCAAAGCCGATCCTGTTGCTCGGCCATATGGATGTGGTTGAAGCCAAGCGCGAGGACTGGACCAGAGATCCCTTCCAGTTGATCGAAGAAAACGGCTATCTTTATGGCCGCGGCACGATCGACATGAAGAACGGCATCACCGCAATTACCCTTGCGCTACTGCGCCTGAAGGCCGAAGGCTTCAAGCCAAAGCGCGACATCATCGTCCTGTTCACGGGAGACGAGGAAACCCGAGGCGAGGGTGCCCGTCTTGCCGCGACCGAATGGCGCAAGCTGACCGATGCCGAGTACGCGCTCAACGCCGACGCCGGTGGCGGCGCGTTCCTCAAAGACGGGACGTCGGTCGGCTTTGGCCTCCAGACTTCGGAAAAGATGTACCAAGACTTCACCTTAACTGTCCGCAATCCCGGCGGGCATAGCTCAAGACCCCGGCCGGACAACGCCATCTATGAACTGGCCGCAGGCCTCAAAAAACTGGAAACCCATCGCTTCGCCCCGGCCCTCAATGAAACCACACGCGCCTATTTCACGGCGCGCGCGACACAGGAAAAGGGCCCGCTTGGCGACGCGATGCGCCGCTGGCTCAAGAACGAGAATGACCAGGAGGCCGCCGATTTCATCGAATCCGATCCGACCGAAGTGGGCGGCACCCGCACGCGCTGCGTTGCGACCCGGCTTGAAGGCGGGCATGCCGACAATGCGCTGCCGCAGATGGCGCGGGCAATAGTGAATTGCCGGATCCTGCCCGGCATAGCAGCAAAGGACGTGCAGGCCGACCTGCAGACGACGGTTGGCGCGGGGGTTGTTGTCTCCCCGATCAGGGAGAGTACACCGTCTCCTGCCTCACCGCTCCGCGCCGATGTGGTGAAGGCCTATACCGCCTCCATCCACGCACGGCATCCCGGCACGCTGATCATTCCGCAAATGTCCGCTGGGGCCACGGACGGGCTCTATCTCCGCGCCACCGGCATGCCCGTCTATGGCGTGGACGGGACCTGGATTGTCATCCCCGATGATGAGCGCGCGCATGGCCGCGATGAGCGCATCCCGGTCAAGAGCTTCAACGGGAATCTCGACCATTGGCACAATATGCTGGCCAAGCTGGCAGGGTGATGTGGTGCGGACTCGCGGCGGTGCGGAACAGAGCTGCAAGCTCTCTGAAGCCGTGGCGCTGCGGAACGCCTTCATGGGGCCGGTCTATATCGTGTTCGGCGACGGCACGGAGGCGCGGATAGACCCTTATGCGACCAACGCCCCGGCGCTGCTCAAGACGGTGGCTGACCGGCTCAATCCCGCCGAGGGCACCGAGGACGATTAGGCGAAAGCGATGCCCGCCGCAAACAGCGTCAGCGGGCGGCGGCCCGATTGGTGATGCGTTTAAAGCGGCTCCTCTGCCCTGGGCGGGGGTTTAGCGGTTTTGGGTTAAGGGAGAGTGAGGGGAGTCGAGGGGTGCAGCTGCCACCGCAATTGGCGGTCATAGTTCGGTTTCCGCGCGACTGCCGAACCGCTGTTGACAAGCCTAGTGTTATATTACACTAATACACCTCTCATTTCCCCAGCGGAGAAAGCGCCGTGCAAACAGCTGAAGAAACCCCATTCCCGCCGGTTGCCACATGGCAGATCAACGCGATGCGATTCCTGTTTCTGCTGATGGCCGTTGTGATGGGCAGCACGGTCTGGTCGCAGTTGCTCTTCGAATCCGCCGATTGGCCGGTGGCACGCGGATTGGCCAAATCGATGCTCGCCGCGCTCGCGCTGATGAGCCTGCTCGGCGTCCGTTATCCGCTCCAGATGCTACCGCTGATGCTGTACGAAATTGCGTGGAAGACGATCTGGCTCACCCTGATCGCCGGCCGCGCGTGGATGGCGGGCAAATGGAACGCGGATATCGAGAGCCTGTTCACCGACTGCATCGGCATCGTCATCGCCTTTTTCATTGTGCCGTGGCGCTACGTCTGGGCGCGGTATGTGGTGCAGCCAATGGAGCCGCTGCGGAGGAAGTAGGGCGCCGGTCGCAATTGGGTGCATTTGGTAAACTGGCATCGTAATTCCCGATCCGTTCAAACGTCTGAACCGCCCTGCCCCCTGCCGGTGCAGCTGGCCCTTGCATCGCGCGGGCTTTGCGGACATCCTTGCACGCGGTGCCCGCCTCGGCTAGCACGGGGTGGTCGCAATCAACGCTTCACATCCGTATCCGGACAAAAGCTGCCACCACAATCCGTGGTCATGAAAATCTCGGCCTCCAGCAGCCAGGTTCCGTCGACTTTTCGCCATTTGGCGGTGTAAGTGCCGATGGGAGTTACGGTGACACGTGCAACAACCCCCAAATTCAAGCCGCCTTCAGCAACGGTATCTTGTCCAGAGCATCGCCCAACTCTGCCTCCGCAATCTGCATATCATAGCGCGACTGGAGGCGGAGCCAGATGTCGCCGCCGTTGCCGCACATCTTGCCAATGCGCAGCGCCATCTGGGCGGTGATCGGCTGCTTCTCGTTCAGAATGTCGTAGAGCGTCTGGCGCGAGATACCGAGCAGCCGGGCGATCTCCGTCTTGGGACGCCCAAGCGCGGGAAGTACGTCTTCGCGCAGTAATTCACCGGGGTGCATGGGGCGGAGGCCGGACGTCAGCTTGTTTGCCATCAGTGATAATCCTCCAAATCAACGTCGATGGCGTGCCTGCCATCCCACCCAAATGTGACCCGCCAGTTTCCAGACGCGTCAACTGCGTAACGCCCCTTGTCTTTGCCTTTCAAGCCATGAAACCGCCACCCCGGAAGGTTCATCTCCTCCGGGGTATCAGCTTCATCAAGCGTAATCAGAATCCGTCGTAACCGGACAGGATTCTGTACACTAAGCTTCGCAGTCTCTCCCGTAACGTGAAAGCGACTAAGTGCTTTTCTGCGGAACGAGCGGATCATCGGTGCAAGCTAGTGGCTTACAGTCATGTTATCAAGTACTGCCTTACAAATACCCTCAATCATGCTCCCGATCACCAGCGCCCATATATAACTCGCGCCCGGACTCGTCATAGACCTTGCTCATCTCGGCCATGCCGGCCTCTGCTTCCTCCGCCGCGACGAAATCGCCTGCTGGCTGATTCTGCAACCGCGCGAACTCGCGCACTTCCTGGCTGATCTTCATCGAGCAAAACTTCGGCCCGCACATGCTGCAGAAATGCGCGGTCTTGGCGCCTTCTGCGGGCAGCGTCTGGTCGTGATATTGCTCCGCTGTGTCAGGGTCGAGGCTGAGGTTGAACTGGTCGCGCCAGCGGAATTCGAAGCGAGCCTTGCTTAACGCGTTATCGCGCACTTGCGCCGCCGGGTGGCCCTTGGCGAGGTCTGCCGCGTGCGCCGCCAGCTTGTAGGTCACCACGCCGACTTTCACATCATCGCGGTCGGGCAGGCCGAGATGCTCCTTGGGTGTGACGTAGCAGAGCATCGCCGTGCCGTACCAACCGATCATCGCCGCGCCGATGCCGCTGGTTATATGGTCATAGCCCGGCGCGATGTCGGTGGTGAGGGGCCCAAGCGTGTAGAAGGGCGCTTCGCCGCACACCTCAAGCTGCTTGGTCATATTCTCCTTGATCTTGTGCATGGGAACATGCCCCGGCCCTTCGATCATCACCTGCACGTCTTGCTTCCAGGCGCGGTGGGTGAGTTCACCCAGCGTGTAGAGTTCGGCAAATTGCGCTTCGTCATTGGCGTCAGCGATGGAGCCGGGGCGCAGGCCATCACCGAGTGAATAGGCGATGTCATAGGCCTTCATGATCTCGGTGATGTCGTCGAAATGTTCGTAGAGGAAGCTTTCCTTGTGATGCGCGAGGCACCATTTCGCCATGATGCTGCCGCCGCGGCTGACGATCCCGGTCACGCGCTTGGCGGCGAGCGGAACATAGGGCAGGCGGACGCCCGCGTGGATGGTGAAATAATCGACGCCCTGTTCGGCCTGCTCGATGAGGGTATCGCGGAAGATTTCCCAGCTGAGGTCTTCGGCGACGCCGCCGACTTTTTCGAGCGCTTGATAGATCGGCACGGTGCCGATCGGGACGGGGCTGTTGCGGATGATCCATTCGCGCGTGTCGTGGATGTTGCGCCCCGTTGAGAGGTCCATCACCGTGTCCGCGCCCCAGCGGATTGACCAGACCATCTTGTCGACTTCGCTCGCGACGTCGGACGCGACCGCGCTGTTGCCGATGTTGGCGTTGATCTTGACCAGGAAATTGCGCCCGATCGCCATCGGCTCGCTCTCGGGGTGGTTGATATTGTTGGGGATGATCGCACGGCCGCGGGCGATCTCGTCGCGAACGAATTCGGGAGTGACATAATCGGGAATTTCCGCGCCGAAGCTTTCGCCGTCACGGATATATTCAGCGAGCCGTTCGCGGCCGAGATTCTCGCGCTCTGCGACGTAGATCATCTCCGACGTGATGATGCCCTTGCGGGCATAGTGCATCTGGGAGACGTTGGCGCCTGCTTTTGCGCGCAGGGGGCGCTTGATCGCCATTGGGAATTGGGGAACGCCGCCACTGCGATCCGGGCCAAGCTGGCCATTATCCTCGGGCTTGAGTTCGCGCGCGTCATAGCTCTCGACGTCGCCGCGTGCTTCGATCCATGAACGGCGGAACTGCGGCAGTCCCGCCATGATGTTGATCTTCGCCACCGGGTCTGTGTAGGGACCAGAGGTGTCATAAACGCGCACCGGTGCATCATCGCAGCTGGGATCAAGGCTGATCTCGCGCATCGCCACCTTGACGTCCGGATTGCCCTGCGCGGGGACGTGGATCTTTTTCGAGCCACGAATAGCGCCCGTCGTAACGGTGAGTTCGGTTGGGGCGTGCAGATCGGCCATGGTCTTGCTCCTTTGGTGTCCGGAGCAAAGGCGCGGGTTCAAGTGCCGCTCCCTCCCTCCGCCGGAATGATCCGGATCAGGTTCAGCGGGTCGTGGGGCGCGACGCCCACCTCTCAGTCATGCGACTCCCCGGGGATGTTGCCTGAATAGGCGGCATGCCCCAGAGTGTCCAGCATGGCCTCAACCGATCTCGACCACCTTCTGACCGACATCCGCGCCTGCCGCCATTGCTCCGCACATTTACCTCACGGGATCAGGCCGATCGTGCAGGCAGGAACTGGCGCTTGCATTCTCATCATTGGGCAGGCGCCAGGAACGCGCGTGCATGCATCGGGTTTGCCTTGGGATGACGCAAGCGGCGAGCGTCTGCGCGAATGGATCGGGCTGAACTCGGAATCATTCTATGATCCGCAACGCGTTGCGTTGATGCCAATGGGATTCTGCTATCCCGGAACAGGTGAATCCGGAGATCTGCCGCCGCGTCCGGAATGCGCGCCGCTTTGGCATGATCGGTTGCGCGCAGCCTTGCCTTCGATACGTCTGACGCTGCTTGTCGGCCAATATGCGCAGACCCGCTATCTGCCGTCGAAACCCAAACGCTCAATGACCGATGCGGTGCACGATTTTGCAAACGCGCCGGACGGAATGCTCCCCCTACCCCATCCAAGCTGGCGCAGTACCTTGTGGATGCGAAAGAATGCCTGGTTTGAAGCCGATGTCCTCCCGGCCTTGCGCGCGCGGGTGGCAGCCGTTCTGGAGCATTCTGCAATCTAGAATGAATAGGCCAGCCCCAGGCCTCCAAGCCACTGATCTTTCGCGCCGACATCGGCGACAATCGGAGAGCGGGCGTAGCGGCCAAGCATACGCCCATATTGGCCGGCAAAGACAATCGTCCATCCCTTGCGCAGGTCTCCCGAGAGCGATTGCGCTGCGGCCATTGTGAAGCTCATCTTGGCGAAACCAGCCTTGTCTCCGGCGGCATTGTAGACCGGGAGTCCGCTCGCCGCGCTCCCTGCGGTATCAATATTATAGTATTGGCGACCGTAGCCTTTTCCGACGTAACTCAACGAGGTCTGGGTTCCGATATACGTGGTCCGCGAAAGCGGTGTGCCATATTCAATTGAAGGGACCACGACATAGCTGTCATGCTTGCCAAGCACATCATGGACATAGGAGACACGAAAACCCAGTTGGTCATGCTTGCTTGTCAACACGCCGGTCTTTGCAATTCCGGCGAATAGGCCTGCTTCGAGCGTTCGGGGTCGTTTTCCGAGGGCTTCGACCTGAGGATCGTCGATACGTGCGCTCCGCTCGGTGCGAAAGTTGATAAGGGGCCCGAACTTGAAATCGATATCATCTCCGGCATGCTCGCGGGCGAGATCGACCGACAGGTTCACGCCGCGTGTCACAAAGGAATAGCCGTTGATCCGCCCCCGTATGATAACGGCCGGGATGATCACATTATGGTCTGATCCCGTATAGCTTGGAATCGTTCCAATACCCAATCCTGCCGTCAGATAATCGCGCGGTCGGCCCTCGTCCGCTGCGAGCGCCGGCGTCGCCACAAGGCTGCCAATAATCGAAAGCATCAAGCCGCGCACGTCATCACTCCTGTCGAATAGGAGGTAGCGAATGAATCTTAACGCCTGATTTCCTGAATGCGCAACACTCAGAGCCCCAGATCAGACAAGCCGGGATAATCATCGGGCCGACGGCTGCCAAGTTCGCGCGGCCAGAGAAGTTTCCGTTTTTCCCGGGCGATGGGCAGGTCATTGATGCTGGCAAACCGGTGAGCCATCTGACCATTCTCGTCAAACTCCCAATTCTCGTTTCCGTAGCTGCGGAACCAGTGCCCATCGGCATCATGCCACTCATAGGCAAAACGGACAGCGATACGTTTGCCATCGTGGGCCCAGAGCTCCTTGATCAGACGATAGTCCAGCTCGCGTTCCCATTTGCGGGTTAAAAACGCTTCGATCTCGGCGCGCCCGTTCAAGAATTCGGCGCGGTTTCGCCAGACCGAGTCGGGCGTATAGGCCAGCGCGACGCGCGCCGGATCCCGGCTGTTCCAGCCATCTTCGGCCAATCGAACCTTTTGGGCAGCCGTTTCAAATGTGAACGGTGGAAACGGAGGACGTGATTGCATGATTTCAATCCTGTTCAAGCAAATGGAGTAGCGAACTCGATCCGGATTCCGCCGGGCATTTGGCAAATAAAGTGACGTGTC